>JANPEN010000265.1:0-15616 GCA_031422955.1 Acidimicrobiia bacterium | reverse complement strand
AGAGCCGTGGTGCTACGAGGTGACCCGCGACAACATCCGTCACTATTCCCACGGCATCGGTGACGACAACCCGTTGTGGTGTGACCCGGCCTACGCCGCCGGCGGGCCCCACGCCACGCTGGTCGCGCCGCCTTCGTTCCTTTTCGCCTTGAACCGGGTGCTTTCCGGTTATGTAGGTGGCCTGCCCGGCATTCATGCCATGTGGGCCGGCGCCGACCTGAACTGGCACGGTTGGTTCCGGCGGGGCGATGAAATCTCCGTGACGGCGCACCTGAAGGATTTGGTGACCCATCAGACCCGTTTCGCGGGCCGTTCCGTTCAGCAGATCTACCACGCCGAGTTCCGTAATCAGGACGGCACCCTCATCGCGGACGGTGACAGCTGGTGCTTTCGCACCGAGCGGGACACGGCCAGGGAACTGGGCACCAAATACGACCAGGCCAAGGCCACCGCGCCGATGCGCTACGACCAGGCCGAGCTGGACAAGATCTGGTCGCTCTACCGAGACGAACAGGTCCGCGGCGCCGAGCCTCGCTATCTCGAAGACGTTGCCGTAGGCGATGTGGTCTCTCCCATGGCCAAGGGACCGATGACGGTGACCGGTTACATCGGCTACGCCCAGGGCTGGGGTGGCCTGTACATCCGGGCCAACAAGCTGGCCTGGAAGCAACTGGAGAAACATCCGGGCCTAGGCATTGCCAACAAGTTCGGCATCCCCGACGTGCCAGAGCGGGTGCACTGGGAAGACGACCTGGCCACCGACGTGGGCACCCCGGCCGCCTACGATTACGGGCCGGAGCGCTGCTCCTGGCTGACCCACCACATCACCAACTGGATGGGCGACACCGGGTTCCTGGTGCAACACCGCAGCCAGATCCGCCGCCACAACCCGGTGGGCGACTGGATCACCATCAACGGTCGGGTCAGCGCCATTACCGCGGACGCCAACGGGTCCTCGCTGGTGGAGATCACCCAGGAGGCCCGCACCCAAACCGGGGAGCTGTCCGCCACCGGGGTGGCGCTCGTCCGTCTGGTGTCGCGAGCCTGAACGGCGGTGGCCGGCGGCGCCTGCCTACGCCTCCGATAAGGTCCTCGGCGTGGGAGTTCCTTTTCGTTTCGGCGTCATGTATGACTGCAGGGTCCGCCCCGGCAGCTCGGTTTCCATGGGCGATGTCTACGCCGGGGTGGTGGCCCAAGCGGCCTTGGCCGACCGGCTGGGGTTCGACTTCGTGTGGTTCACCGAGCACCATTTCGTGGCCGATGGCTACCTCCCGGCCTTCCAGCCCCTGGCCGGGGCGGTCGCCGCGGTAACGAAAAACATCCGTATTTCCACCGATGTGGCGTTGCTGCCGCTCTATCACCCCATCCGCTTGGCCGAGGAACTGGCGGTGCTCGATCAGCTCAGCAACGGTCGCATGGAGCTGGGCATCGGCATGGGTTACGTCCCCCGCGAGTTCGAAGCGTTCGGCCACTCGGTGTCCCAGCGGGTCTCCCTCACCGAAGAAGGCATCGAGATCCTGCGCCAGGCGTGGAGCGACGCTCCGGTGAACTTCCACGGCAAGCGTTACCAGATCAGCAACGTCGAGGTCTTTCCCAAACCGGTGCAACCCGGCGGCCCGCCCCTGTGGATTGCCGCTATGAAGGCGCCCGGTGCCCTACGCGCCGCCCGCTTCGACACTCACCTGTTGCCCCAAGGGAACCGGGCCGACGTGCTGGACCCGTGGCGCGACGCCCTACTAGCCAGCGGACGCGACCCCGCTGACTACCGGGTCGGGGTAGCCCGTTCGGTGCTGGTCACCGACGACGCGGCGCGTGACTGGCCGCCCATTCGCGATGCCGAGCGTTACAAGATGTCGCTCTACGAACGCTTTTTCCAAGAAACGCCAGACACCTACACGTTCGCCAAGCGCGACGCCCAGCCCATCCCCCAGACCTGGATCGTCGGGAATGCCGACCATTGTGTGGCCGAGCTGCAACGTTTCCGGGACGACTACGGCATCACCGACGTCGCCACCACTGGCCTACCACCCGGTATCGAACCGGCGGTGATGGCCCGCAACTTGGAGCGCATCGCCACCGAGGTCCTACCCCGCCTGCGCTGAGATAACCACGCAACGCAGGGCGGGACACGGCGGCGCACCGAAAACGAGCGCTCAGACCTGCTCGGCGCTGGCCTTGATACCGGCCAGCATGGCGCTGACCCCGGTCTTGACGCCGTCGCACCAACCCTTGAGTGCTTCGTCGCCGCCCTTGGCGATCTGCGCCGGCGGGTTGTACAGGCGGTAGTGCTCGCTCAGCCGGGTGCCAGAGCCGCTCGGCTCCAGGCTGTAGCGCCAATGCACGATGTTGGCTTCCTGGCCCATGGTCCAGAAGCCGAACTCGGCCCCCGGCGTAGCCTCGGTGATTTCCACCTTGGCCGTCCATTCCATCTTGCCGGCCTTGTTCTGGCCCTCGAACCAGTCACCTACCTTGCCGGTGCCGCCGTCGAGCCATGCACCGCCGACGTTCTGCACGGACCATTCGCCGTACCGGGCCATATCCGAGACCAAGCCGTAGACGGCCTCAGGCGACGCGGCGATCTCGATTGCATCATCATGGGAAAAAACGGGGTCGCTCATAGGCGCCATGGTAGGCGGTAGAGCAGAACCTCAGCGCAGGGCGTAGATCTCGTAGGTGGGGCCGGTGGGGCCGATGGTGCCGATGCCCACGCCTTGCACGTTGTTGAGCCAGCTGTAGCGCTCGTCACCGGTCTCGAAGTAGGGGGCGCTGCGGAAGTGCCCGCCCACCCCGATACCGCCGTAGTACATGTAAATGGTGGCGCCGTCGTTGGTTTGCAGCACCAAACGCACGTCGAGGCGCAGGGACTTGTCCGCCCGCAGGGTCACCCAGTCCGCCCCGGTGAGGGGGGCGACGGTACCGGCCAGCTTGGGCCCAGTGAAGCTCCCGCCGGTGATGGAGGCGATGAGTCGGCGCCCGGCCGGGCCGTTGTAAACCTGGTAGGCGTCGCCCATGGCCGCGGTGATCTCGAGGGTGAACAGATGCTCGACGGGAAGGGAGTCAACAGCCATGGACGTGGACGGTAGCTGCTGAGCTCGACCTGCCTCTGACCCCGTCCTATACCAGATGGTATGTTCAGGACCGTTCGGGGCGATTCGACGTCGATTCGTCGCTACGGGGGGACCGCAAGGCCAGGGCCAACAACAGAAACGAGCCCAGGGCCACCAGCATGGCCAGCGCCTCGGTCAACCAGTAGTTGCCGCTGCGGTCGATGAGCCACCCCGCCGCCGGGGAGCCGACCAGCGCACCAAACCCCGACCCCGTGTAGAGCAGGCCGACGGTCGCCCCCAGGCCAGCCACCCCGAACAGATGGGCAGCCACCGCCGGAGACAAGGCCACGTAGCCCCCGTAGGAGACGCCCAACACCAAGGCGAACACCACCAGCATCACGAAGGAGCTACCCGCCACCAGCCAGATCCCGAAGCTGGCGCACATGGTCAAAAAGCACAACTGATACAGGCGCAAGATACCCAAGCGGGCGCCGAAGGCCCCCAGCACCAAGCGGCCGGCCATACTGCCCACGCCGAGTACCGAGACCAGCGCGGCCGCGGTGGTCTGGGCGATGCCACGCTCCTCGGCGTAGCGGATGAGGAACACGAAAGGCACGAACAGCGACAGCCCCATGAGGGTGCCAGACGCGTACATCAACCGGAACGTTCGCCGCCCCGCCAGCTCGCGCAAGGTAATGGCCACCTGCTGCCCCCGGGCCAGCGGGGCCCGCTTGGCCAGCGCTGCCGCCAAGACCAAGGCGCCGGCCACGATCACGGCCAAGATGCGGTAGGTGTCGCGCCATCCGTAGGCATCGATCAACCGACGAGCCAGTGGCGCCCCAATGACCGTGCCCAAGCCGATGCCGGCCGACGCTACCCCTAACGCGGCAGCCCGTTGACGCTCGAACCAGCCGCTTACCAAGGTCACCAAGGGCACGTACGCACAGGCCACCCCGACACCGACGCTGACTCCGTAGGTGAGATAGCCGACCTCCATCCGACTCACCCACGACGTTGCCCACAGCCCCCCACCCATGAACATCGCGGACGCCAACACCAACGGGCGAGGTCCGAAACGATCGGCTAGCGATCCCGTCAACGCCCCCAGGACGAACAAGAAGAAAATGGTGAGGCTGAACACGAAGGCGGTGGCGCTGCGGCTGGCCCCGAACGTGTCGGCCATAGCCCCGAAAAAAGAGCCAAACGAATAGACCACGCCGAACATGGCCGTGGTGGCGATCACGGTGGCGGCCACCACCACCCAGCCGCGAAGCGAATCGACCCGGTCCGTCGCCCCACCCCCAGATATCCCCGATACGCCCGATACGCCCGATGTCCCAGAAATGGCCGGGGTCCCGAGCGGCGGTGCGGCGCGCTGAACCATGCCCGCACGTTACCGAGCGGCGACGGCCGGAAGGAGGCAGAACGTCAGTCCGCCGGTGCGGACTCCCTGGCTGCGGCGGGTTCCAGGGTGAGACACACCGAGTTAATGCACCAGCGCTGGTTGGTAGGGGTGGGATACCCCTCGCCCTCGAAGACGTGGCCGAGGTGGGAGCCACAGTTCACGCAGCGCACCTCAATGCGGGCGTATCCCATCAGGTGATCCACCAGCAACACCACCGCGTCCTCGGCGGTGGGGGCATAGAAGGACGGCCAACCACAACCACTGTGGAACTTGGCGTCGCTGCGGAACAGCTCGGCGTCGCAGGCCCGACATCGGTAGACACCTTCGGTGTCGGTGTCCTCGTACTTGCCGCTGAAGGCGGGCTCCGTGCCGGCTTGGCGCAACACGTGGTAGGACAACGGGTCCAAGCGTTCACGCAGCTCGTGGTCCTCGAGTTGCACGGGGTAGGGCGATCCGTCAGGACGCTGGTTCGGAAGCTCTTCCATGGTGGGATCCTCGCGGGTCTGTTCGATCGGCCGACCCCACCCACACTACGGGCCTGAACGGAGCCAAGATCCGCCAACCGGCCGGCTCGCTCACCAGGTCTTGCGCAATTTCGACGCGGCACACTCAGCCAACTACCCAGCCAGCATTGCTCACTCCAGGGCACCGGCGATGGCCAACTGGGCCACCTGCTCGTCGTCGTAGCCCAACAGTGTGCCCAACACGTAGGTGGCGTGCTCACCGTAGAGCGGCCCGGCCCAGGTGGCCCCGCCGCTCGAACGCGACAGCGTGTAGGGCTGGCCGTCCACGACCACCCGGCGGGCCAGCGGATGGTCGAGCCAGCGGTAGTGGTTGCGCCATTGCAGTTGGGCGTCTTCGAAGCTGGCCCCCGTGTTCTGCACCCGATGAGCGGCCACCCCGTGAGCCTGGAGGCGTTGGGCCAGCCCGGCCCCGTCCTGGCGAGCGGTCCAGCTCGCAAGCAATGCATCCAGCTCCTCGCGGCGCGCCACGCGGGCGGGGCCATCGAGGTCGGCCAGATCGGGCCGGCGCAGCTCCACGCACAGCGAACGCCATTGCCCATCGCTACGACAGCTGATGGCCACCCAGTCATCGTGACCCACCGCTGGGTAGACGCCGTGGGGCACCACGTCGGCCTCCACGTTGCCGGCCCGGGTGGCGGCCACACCGCCGCGTTGCAGCTCCACCAAGGCGGGGGCCAGGAAGTGAGTGGCCGCCTCCATCTGGGAGAAATCGATGTACTGGCCCTCGCCGGTGCGACGGCGATGGTCGAGGGCGCCGAAGAGCGCGCACAAGGTCAAACGCGGCGAGGTGTAATCGGTGTAGGCCATGTACGGCCCCGCCGGGGCGCGGTCGGGCCAGCCCGTGATGTCGAAGAACCCGGCGATAGCGGCGGCCAGGTTGCCGAAGCCAGCGAAATCCCGCAGGGGCCCGGACTGGCCCATCATGCAGCTCGACACCATCACCAGGGACGGGTTGAGTCGATGCAGCTCCTCCCAACTGAGACCGAGACGATCCAAGGTTCCTGGCGTGAACGCCTCCACCAGCACGTCGGCCCAACGAACCAGATCGCGCACCACCTCGCGGGCCTCAGGCACCGACAGGTCGAGGGCGATGGTGCGTTTGCCGGCGTTGACCGCATGCCAGGTGATGGCCTGCTCCTGATCGGGGATGTCGTCGCGGTGGCCCAGGGCGCCGCGCAGCACGCAGGGCCGGTGCACGCTCTCCACCCGCACGACCTCCGCCCCCCAGTGGGCCAGGACCCGGGTCGCCAACGGCGCCGCGGCCACCCACGACAGGTCACACACCTTCAAACCGGCCAACGGCGCGGCCCCTGCGGTGCCTGATCCCACTGCTGCGGGCTCGGAAGGACGGTGGGGGGAGGGCTGGGACCAGGCGGCGACAATGGTGTCGGTGTCCGCCCCCGTCTGGGGAGGCGCCCCGAGACGGCGTAGCGGGGTCAACGAGGGCTGAGCGATAGGCCCGGGGAAGCGCAGGATTTGACCCTCCCATTCCACCTCGTCCCAGTACTGACGGGCCTCTAGCTGAGCGCTGCCCAACACTTCGGGCAGGGTGGAGACGGGAGCGATCAGCAGCCCTCTGGCCATGCCTTCATGGAACAGCTCGGCCTTGGTGCGGGTGGCGGCGTGGGCGGCGATGACGTCCATCAGCCGAGCCAGTTCTTCCAGGGTTTCCTCACCCCGCATGATGAGCAGCGGAAGATCGACCCAATCCTTCTGCAATGTGGCCTCATCGCAACCGCCGCACTGGTGAATCCATTCAAACAGGCGCCGGGTGAAAGGACCAATGACCGGTCCGAAGGCTATAGAGATGACCACGAACCCATCGCTGCATGGATACACCCAACGCAGCAGCTGGGTGCCGAAACGAACGCCTCCAGCCTCTCGCTGAGCAGGAGCCAGGCCGGCCGGGGCATGCAGCTGGGCGGGCATCCCCGTCAGGGCCACCGCTTGCTGGGCGGAGAGATCCACGTGTTGGCCCCGGCCGGAGTCCTCCCTTTCGTACAACGCAATCAGGCAGGCCACGGCGGCCTCGGCGGCGGCGTGGTTCCAAGCCTGAGGAACCGAGATGCGTACCGGCGCCCGGTCGGCGTCGCCGGTGAAGGCCATGCCGCTACAGGCCGCGGCCAAAATCAAATCGTCGGCCAACCAGTTCGCCTTGGGCCCGGTGGCTCCCCAGGGGGTCAATGCCAACGTGATGAGGGTATCGTCCGCCGCTCGCAGTGCGTCCAGATCGACACAGATGCCAAGCGATTGCTCTAATGCATCGGGCGGGCAGTACAACACCACATCGGCAGCCGCGGCCAGAGCGGCGACCTCGGCCGCGCTGCGCAGCACCGCGGAACGCTTCGAGCGGTTGTAGGCGGCGTAGCAATCGTCACGCCGGTAGCCGCCGGCCGGCTCGGCCAACACCACCTCGGCCCCCAACTGGGCCAACAACATGCCCGCCAACCAGCCTCGCCGGTCGGTCAGATCCAACACTCGATACTGGCGCATCATCCCAAGTACCCCCTACGTAGTGGCCGCCACCCTGCCGATCAACTGGCCCGATCAACTGCATCTATCAAACCAGCACGATCAACCGGCGTACATGGCCTCGATCTCAGCGGCGAAACGCTGATGGATACCCCGCCGCTTCAGTTTCGAGGTGGGGGTCAGCACCTCGGTATCTGGCAGCCATTCCTGACCCAACACCGTCACCCGCTTGACCGCCTCGGCGTTGTTGAAGACGGCCATGGCCCCCGCCCGGCCCGCCTCGATCTCGGCCAACAGCTCGGGGTCCCGGGCCAAGGCCTCCAGGTCGGTGCCGTCGCGGCCGTGGCCGGCGGCCCAAGCCCTGGCCGCGTCGGGGTCGAGCACCACCAGGGCGGACACGAAGGGGCGTCGATCCCCGATCACACACGCCTGACCGATGAGCCCCATCACCTTCAGAGCGGCCTCCAGGTTGGCCGGCGACACGTTCTTGCCCCCAGCGGTGATGATCAACTCCTTCTTGCGATCCACGATGCGCAGGTAACCGTCTTCGTCCAACTCGCCGATGTCCCCGCTGTGCAGCCAACCGTCCTCGTCGATGAGCTGGGCCGTCTGGGCCGGGGCGTCGAGGTAGCCGGGGGTGACCATGCCGCCTCGGCACAACACCTCACCGTCCGCGTCCAGGCGCAGCTCGATGCCGGGCAGGGGCGGGCCGACCGTACCGGGCTTGACCCGCACCAGGGTGGAGGTCATCAGCGCGGTCGTCTCAGACATGCCGTAACCCTCGGCTAGGGGTACCCCGATGGCCCGGAACCACTCCAGCACCTCGCGGGCGGCAGGGGCGGCGCCGGAGATGGCCACCTCGACCTGGTCCAGCCCGATGAGCTCGCGTACCTGCTGGAAGGCAACGGCGTCGAGGAACTTCCACACTTCCACCTGCTCGTCGGTGGCGCGACCCCAGGACATAGCCTCGACAATCGGAATGGCGGCCTCGATGGCCTCACCGAACTTGGTGGCCTTCTCTGGATCCGCGGCCAAGGCGGCCTGGACCCCGGCATGGACCTTTTCCCACACCCGGGGCACCCCCACCAGCAGATTGGGCCGCACCAAGCGCGTGAAGGTGGCCAGTTGGCTGGTGTCGGGGCAGCAGGTGATCTCGGCGCCATGGCCGACCATCAGGTAGTGGCCCAACACCCGCTCCATGATGTGGGCCATGGGCAGGTAGGAGATGTGGCGCTTGCCAGCCAGGCTGGTGATGCCCAGCTGAGTTTGGAAGGCAATGCGCAACGACTCAATCACCCAGGCCACGTTGTGGTGGGTGATCATGACCCCCTTGGGGTCCCCGGTGGTGCCGGAGGTGTAGATGACGGTGGCCAGGTCCTCGGGCCCGGCGGTCCCGGCGGCGGCGGCCAGATCCACCGGTGCGGCCTCCAGGAGCGAAGCCCAGGCCACGACCCCGGGGGCCGTCGTGTCGATGCCGACGATGGACCGCAGGGCCGGCAGGTCCCCTTCCACAGCCCGAAAACGTTCGAGGAACGCGTCGTTTTCGACAATGGCCATCGTCGCCGCGCAGTGACCGGCCAGATAGCGAACCTGCTCGGTGGAGGAGGAGTTATAGATCGACACCGGCGTGGCCCCCAGCGCCAGTACGGCTAGGTCGGCGGTATGGAACTCGGGCCGGTTGGCCATCATCAGCACTACCCGCTCACCGGGCCGGACCCCCAGAGCGGCCAGGCCGCCAGCGACGCGGGCCACTTGATCGGCCAGCTCGGCAAAGGTGGTACTGAGCATCTCCTCCTGGCCATCACCAATCGGGGCGACACGGCGACGCACGGCAACGGCCTCGGGATGCGCCGCCACCGTGCGATTGAACGAGGTAATGACACTGTCGTGGCCTACGGCGGCGGAGATGTCAGCGCTGGTGGTCATGGCCCCGACCGTACCGGCCCGACGGTGACCCCGCCGGCCGCGCGAGAATCAGATCCCGTCGGGGCCCCACCACCGGGGACGGCCGGTACTTGGAGGTATGTCGAGGATGAGCGATCAGGCCGTCACGTCGTTCGTGGCTATCGAGGATCCACCCGAGATCCAAAACGCCAACCCGATCCACGCCGAAGGAGCCAAAGCCTACGGTTACGAGCGGCCCATCGTGGCCGGATTGTCCAGCTACGGGTGGGCCGCCGCGGCGCTCATCGAGCTACTCGGTGAGGCATGGCTGGATTTCGGCTGGGCCGAGTTCCGCTTCCCCCGTCCGGTGTTCACCGGGGATCGCCTGACCACCACCGCCACCGGCGTCCCCCAAACCGGGGACGCCGGGTCCAGCTGCGCATTCCACCAATGCAACGAGGCCGGCAAGATCACCGTCGAGGGCCGGGCCGGTTTGGGGCTGTCCCCCTTCCACCACGAATGGCAGCTGCCGTCGCGCCGCGACCCGGTACCACCGACCCACAACACACCGCTGTTGTTGCCCCACCAGGTACCGGTGGGAGAGGACTACCCGCCCATGGCCGTGCCGTTGCCCGCCGCCGCCGCTCGAGCCTGGGCCGGCGGGCGCCTGGGCGACCACCACCCCCGCTACCACGAGCCCACCTACGCGTTGAACCGGGGTGAGGCGCTGGTGGTGCATCCCTCGTGGGTGCCGGGCCAGATGACCCCCCTCATCCGCCACAGCTACCGCTTCGCCGCGGGCATCCACACCACCGGCAGGGTGCAGCACCTGGCTCCGCTGCGGGCTGGTCAGACGCTGGTGGTGGCGGGCCGCTGGATCAGCGCCGAGGAGCGCAAAGCTAAGTGGTGGTCCACCAGCGACGCGGTCTTCATGGGCGCCGACGGCAACGAGTTGGCCTACTGCCAGCAGGCCCAGATCCTTCTGCCGCCACTGCCCCGCTGACCCGGTGTCTGGGGCGTGCTGGTCGTTACTGGAGCACCTCGGCCATCGCCAGCTCGGCCACCTGGTCAGCGCCGTAGCCGAGCAACTCCGTCAGCACCGTGTAGCTATCCTCCCCCACCGGCGGCGCGGCCCGGGTCGTGGCACAGACCGATCGGGAAAAGGCCAGCCGAGGCCCCTGGACGATGACCTCGCCGTGGTGGGGATGGGTCAGGGTCTGAAAATGGCCGCGATGGGCCAGCTGTGGATCCGCCCAGCAGGCGGCGCTGTCTGACACCCGGTGGGCGGGCACCCCGGCCGCCTGGAGCAGGGCCTCAACCACGTCTGCCCGGCGGGCGCTGGTCCACGCCATCACCGCTTGATCCAGTTCCCTGCGACGAGCCTTTCGGCCCTCGGCAGTGGCCAGGGCGGCGGCTTGGCCCAGATCCTCCCGGCCCATGGCGGCGGCCAGTGCCTGCCATTGCTCGTCGGTGGTGCAGGCAATGGCCACCCACACGTCGTCCCCGTCGGCGGGGTACACCCCATGAGGCGCGTGGTCTGCGTCGTCGTTGCCGACCCGCACCGGCATGACCCCCGACAACTGATAATCAAGCACGGCGGGGGCCAGCAGCCACAGCGAGGACTCGGCCTGAGACACATCGAGGTAGCGGCCCCTACCTGTGCTCCGCCGTTCCTCAAGGGCGGCGAGAATGGCGCAGAAGGTGAACCGGGGGGCCACCACGTCGGTGTAGGCCAGGTAGGGACCCACCGGAGCCCGGTCGGGCCAACCGCCAACCTCATAGAACCCCGCGATGGCGGCGGAGAGGTTGCCAAACCCGGAGAACTCCGCCAACGGGCCGCTCTGGCCCATCAGGCAGGTGCTGACCAAGACCAGGGCCGGGTTCACCTGGGACAGGGTGGCCCAATCGAGACCCAGGTTGCGGGTAGCCCGGGGGCTGTAGTTGACCACCGCCACATCGGCCCAGCGGATGAGATCCTCCAACACCGGGCGGGCTTGCGCGTTGGTCAAATCCAAAGCCAAACCGAGCTTTCCGGCGTTGTGGGTCAGACCATACCCCCCCGAATCGGGATCGGATCGGCCGGCCAGGAAGGGGCCTGAAC
The DNA here is from genome assembly GCA_031422955.1 of Acidimicrobiia bacterium. Classification (GTDB taxonomy): domain Bacteria; phylum Actinomycetota; class Acidimicrobiia; order Acidimicrobiales; family CAIXPF01; genus CAIXPF01. Next base: position 4,183 of record JANPEN010000265.1, on the reverse strand, counting down.
CCCGGCCGGCGTCGGGGCGGGCGTTGGATTCCACCCGCACCACGGTGGCCCCCCAGTCCGCCAACATGCGGGTGGTGGCCGGCCCGGCCATGAACCAGGTGAGGTCGACCACCTTCACCCCGGCCAGCGGGTTGACGACGGCCGCGTCGAACTCCGGGCCGGCCTCCCGACCAGACTTCGCGGCAGCCACCGCCGCGATGGTGGGCCCCGTGCGGCGGGGGGTGGCGGCCAAGACCGCGGCGGTGTGGGCGCCCAGCTCGGGGGCGGGTCCCAGTGGTTCCAGCGGCGCTCCACCCCCGGCCACCAGGAACGGCCCCGGTTGCAGCAGCCCGTCCTGCTCGCTCCAGTAATGGCGGGCGGCCAGTTGCTCGCTGGCCAACAACTCAGCCGCGGTGGACACCGGGGCCAGCAGAACCCGCCGCTTGAGGGCACCGGCCAGCAGCTCGGCCTTGGTGTAGGAAACGGTGAAGGCGGCGATGCAATCCTGGAGGCGATCCAGCTCGGAGCGGTCGATTTGGCCGGAGAGCACGAGGGAAAGAAAGTTGACGCAATCCAGCTTGGCTGCGTCTGGTTCGAGAAAACCCTCCTCGACCAGCCACGCGATAAGGCGAACGGTGAAGGCGGAGATGGGCCCAAACAGCAAGGTAATGGTGACCCAGCCGTCGCGGGCCGGATACAACCAACGAATGTCGAGCGGGCCGACCCGCAGACCGCCGCCGTTGCGCAAAATGGGCTGGGCTCCGTAGCCCGCGGCCAAGATCTGGCCCTGGGTCATCATGGCGGTGGCTTCCTGGGCGGAGATGTCCGCCCATTGGCCCTGGCCGCTCACCCTGGCCTCCCACAAACCAACCAGCGCGGCGCAGGCCGCGTCGGCAGAGGCGTTGAGGAAAGCCTGGGGGTAGCTCACCCGCACCGGGGGCCGGTCGGCGTCGCCGCTGAGGAAGAGCTCGCAGGCGGAGGCCTCCACGATGAGGTCGCTGGCGGCCCAATCGGCCTTGGGACCGCGGCGCCCAAACGCTGAGATGGACACCAGTACCAATCGGGGGTTGATGGCCTGCAGGCTCGGCCAGTCCAGGCCCAACCGTTCGGCTTCGCCCGGATCGCCCGATTCGAACAGCACGTCGGCGGTGGCCACCAGGTCCGCGAAGCGCTCCCGGTCCGCCGGCTCGGCCAGGTCCAACACCACCGATTGCTTGGCCCGGTTAAAGGCCAGATGGCGGGTAGAGCCGGTGCCCAGACGCCGGGAGCGAGCCCCGCCCGGCGGTTCCACGGCGATGACCTCGGCCCCGAGCTGGGCCAGCATCATGGCGGCCATCTGCCCCCGCTCGTCGGTCAGATCCAGTACCCGGCACGCTGCTAACACGGCGCCACCTCCTTCCCCGGTCGCTTGCTTAGCATCCACCGGGGCCGCCCGCGCCGCGATTGGCTGGCTGCTCGTCTGGGTCCGCCGCCGGGCGGCCCCAGCGAAGCGGCGCGCTGACCTGCCAGACTCGCCGCTTCGCATCGCTATCCGGGGGGACCCATGCTTTCGCCGTACCGCGTGCTCGATCTGACCGACGAGCGCGGCCATTTCGCCGGTTTTCTGCTGGCCTCGCTGGGCGCGGAGGTCATTGCGGTGGAGCCCCCTGGTGGCATGCGGGCCCGCCGGTTGGGGCCCTTCGTGGGCGATCAGGCCGGGCCGGAGCGGTCCCTCACCCATTTCGCCTACAACCGGGCCAAGCGCTCGGTGGTGCTCGATCTGCACGATGACACCGACCGCGCCCACTTTCGCCGCCTGGCCGCAGGGGCTGACGTGCTCATCGAATCGGCCACCCCGGGCCAGCTGGCCAGCCTCGGGTTGGGCCACCAGGAGCTGTCCCTGCACAACCCGGCCCTGGTGTACACCTCTATCAGCGCATTCGGCCAGCATGGCCCCAAGGCCACCTGGCCGGCCACCGATCTCACCGTGCTGGCCTCGAGCTGCGCCATGGTCCTCAACGGTGACGCCGACCGGGCACCGGTGCGTCTGGTGGTCCCCCAGGCCTTCGCCATGGCCTCTGCGGTGGCCGCCTGCGCCACCCTCATCGCCTTGGCCGAACGTGGTGTCTCCGGCCTGGGTCAACACGTAGACGTCGCCGCTCAGGGCGCCGCCATGTTGGCCTGCCAGGCCAGCGTGCTGGCCGAAGCGGTCGGCTCGCCCTCGTTGCAACGCAGTGCGGGCGGCGCTCGCACGGGGCTGATCGACATCCAGCTGGTGTACCCCGCCGCCGATGGTCACGTATCCATCACCCACGTGTTCGGTCCGGCCATCGGTCCCCGCACCGCGGCCCTCATGGCCTGGGCCTGTGAAGAGGGCCACTGCGAGCAGGCGCTGGCAGACCGGGACTGGGTCGAGTTCAACAACCTGGTCGAAGCAGGCAGGGAAAGCGTGCAGACCTGGGAGGCAGCCAAGGCTGCGGTGACCAGCCTGACCCGCTCTCACACCAAGGCCGAGCTGTTCGAGGAAGGCAGGGCCCGGCGCTTGCTGATCGCTCCCATCGCCGGCATGGACGAGGTGGTGGGCAGCGCCCAGCTGCATCATCGCGGGTTCTTCGACAAGGTCGAACACGCCGCCGCGGCCAGGGTGGTACAGGTGCCTGGCGCCTTCGCCCGTTTCTCGACCCGACCGCTGACCGTGCTGGCCCCTGCGCCCCGGGTGGGTCAGCATCAAGAGGAAATCCTGGCCGAGATCCTGGCCGAGCCACCCCGGGGGCGGCCCCACCTGGGCGGGGTCGACGCCGCGGACCCCGTACGGCCCGTGCCTATGAAGGCGCTGGAGGGCCTCAAGGTGCTCGACTTCACCTGGTCCATCGCCGGTCCCCATGGGGTGCGCACCCTGGCCGATTGCGGTGCCGTGGTGGTCAAGGTCGAATCCGCCACCAAGCCCGACGCGGCCAGGGGTTACCGACCGACCTACGACAACCAGCCGGGCTTGGAGAACTCCGCCCTGTTCGACACCATGAACGCCGGCAAATACAGCCTGCAGCTCGACCTGAACCATCCCGACGCCAGGGCGGTGGTGTTGGACCTGGTGCGCTGGGCCGACGTGGTCATCGAATCGTTCTCGCCTCGGGCCATGCGGGGCTGGCAGCTCGACTACGAGCATCTGCGCCAAATCAACCCCGGCCTGGTCATGGTGTCCACCTGCCTCACCGGCCAGGACGGCCCCCTGGCCAGTTTCGCGGGCTACGGCAACCTGGCCGCCGCTCTCTCCGGCTTCTACGGGCTGGCCGGCTGGCCCGACCGTGCCCCCGCCGGCCCCTTTGGCGCCTACACCGACTACACCTCCACCCATCTGGTACTGGCCGCTCTCTTAGCCGCCCTGGATCATCGGCGTCGAACCGGTGAGGGCCAATACGTCGACGTGGCCCAGGCCGAGGCCGCGCTGCATTACCTGACCCCAGCCGTGCTCGATTACACGGTCAACGGCCGTGTTACCCAACGGGCCGGGAACACCGACCCTGACCTGGCGCCCCACGGCCTGTATCCCGCCGCCGGGGAGGACCGTTGGGTGGCCATCGCCTGCCAGGATGACCAGGCCTGGCTGGCCCTCTGCGCCGTGTTAGGTCGGGCCGACCTCGCGGCCGACCAGGGCCTCCGCCACTCCGAGGGTCGGCTGTCCCGCCAGCCTGAACTCGACGCGGCGTTGGCCTCGTGGAGTGTTGAGCACGATGCCACCGACATCGAGGCCCAGCTGGTGGAGGCCGGGGTCGCCGCCCACGCGGTCAACAACAGCGCCGAGTGCCTGGCCGACCCACAGCTGGCCCAGCGCCAGCACTTCCTCACGCTGGACCATCCCGACCGGGCCTGTGTGGTGGAAAACACCCGCTTCCGGCTGTCCCGCACCCCACCCCGGGTCGGGTTACCCCCCCGGCGGGGCGAGCACACCGACCTGGTCTTGGCTGACCTGCTCGGCTACCCCGCCAGTCACATTGAAGGGCTGCGCCAAGCGGGCGCCCTGCGCTGAGAGGCGCCCCGGCGGGAGCGGGTAAGGGGGGGTCAGCTTGCCCGACCCCCACGCTGGGTGGTTTTCGCCCCAAGTAGCGTCGAATCGTGGTAGATTCGTCGCAAAGGGTCGAGCATCAGAGACCCCGGTGGGGGCGGGCGTATTAGGCGAAGCGGGGGAAGGGCAGGGCGACGCCACGCGCGCCGTCGCGCTTGCCAG
>JANPEN010000264.1:0-7694 GCA_031422955.1 Acidimicrobiia bacterium | reverse complement strand
CGACAACTGCGAGCACCTGCGCGCCACGGTGGCGTCGTTGGTGGCGGAGATCTTGCTGCGCAGCCAGCTCATCCGGGTGCTGACCACGAGCCGCGAGCAGCTTGGCGTGCCAGGCGAGCACGTCTGGGGTGTGGAGCCGTTGCCCGTTGCCAGCGAGGCGGTGGAGCTCTTCGCCGAACGCGCCGGCTCCGCCCGTCGCGGCTTCTCGCTCGATGCGTCGAACCGTCCGATCATCGCGGACATCTGCCGCCAGCTCGACGGGGTACCACTCGCCATCGAGTTGGCCGCGGCACGATCCCGCTCGCTCGGCGTGAGCGACCTGCTGGAGCATTTGGATGAGCGGTTCCGGTTGCTTGGTTCGGCACGCAGCACCGGCGGCCCGGCGCACCAGGCAACGCTGCGGGCCACGCTCGACTGGAGCTATGAGTTGCTCGAAGCCGACGAACGGTCATTCTTCGATGGGCTGTCGGTCTTCGCGGGAGGATTTGATCTTGCCGCAGCCACCGCGGTCGTCGGCGGTCCTGGCGCGGACGAGCTCGACGTGTTGGATCTGCTGACGGCGCTGGTCGACAAGTCCATGGTGGGATTCACCGCGGTTGCGGGCGGTAGCCGCTACGCCCTGTTGGAGACCATGCGCCACTACGGTGCCGAGCGCCTGGCGGACCGGGCTGGCACGGCGGAGACGGCCAGCCGCCACGCGATGTACTTCGCAGTGTTCGCCGAGCGAGCGGCCATTGGGCTGCGCGGCCCGCAGGAGGCGGCCTGGGTGACGTTGCTGGATGCCGATTTCGACAACCTCCGCACCGCGCTGCAGTGGTCGCTGCGCCAAGGCGACGTCGATATCGGCGTGCGGCTGACGGGCTCGCTGTGGAGCTTGCCGGTTGATCGCATGGTGCTGGAACCTGCCGAGTGGGCCGAGCAGGTCTTGGCGTTGCCCGGCGCCGAGGATCATCCGCTCGCCGCCCTCACCCACATCTGCGCCGGTTGGGGTGCTCAACAGGGCGGGCGGTATGTCGATGCCCTGCGCCACGGCGAAGCCGCAGTGAAGGCGGCTCGGGCGAACTCGGTCGACGTTGCCTGGATCGCCCATGCCATGGCCGGCTCGGCGGCGGGGTTTCTCGGGCGGACCGAGCAATCGCGAGAGCACATGACCAGCGTCATCGACAGTGCGCGGGCGACCGGGGATCGCTACAGCATCAGCCGAGCGCTATGGTACCCGCTCACTGCGCATCGCGCGATCGGCGGTGGCATGGATGTTGGCGCCGGAGCGGCGGAAGTGCTCTATCTGGCGGAAGCGGTCGGCAACCCCACCTTGCTCGCCCGGGCGCACGTTACCAACGGGTTCGTCGCTGGTGTCGAGCACCCGGTGGAGGCGCTGGGGCACTATGTCGCCGCCGAGCGCTACGCAGAAGTGGTCGCCAATCGTTATCTCATCGGCACCGCCATCATCTACGGGGCAGTCGTCGTAGCGGTGATCGATCCAATGGGCGGCTTGAAGGAGTTGCTCCGGGCTCTCGATTGGAACGACAGCACGGGCAGTCCCACCGGTATTCTGCGCGCTGGCCTGCGAGACCTGCTTCCTCCGTTGGACGAGCTCGGGCTGTTCTCCCTGGTGGTGCTGCTCGACGCCTACCTCCCGCCGGTTGCGCTGATGGGAGCGGCACGTGCCGCGGCGGCGGTAGAACATGGCCAACAGGCGCTCGGGCCCGAACAAACCGAGGCGCTCCAGCGCCGGGGCCGCTCGGCCAGCGACGCGGAGGTACTTGCGTTGCTGCGCTTTGAGGTGGAAGCCGTTCTGACGGCGGGCGATCCAGGCGGTGGTGAGGGGATCTCGTGAGCCATCGCCCGAGTCCACAGACCGGCCGATGATGGGCCACGAACGCCGGGTCAAACAGGCGGTGATGGTGCGCGGCCCGCTGGTCGCGGAGTTGCTTGGGGAACCGGGCCCGGATTCGACGGTTCGGGAGCGGCCCCAGCTCGATCCGGCCAACCCGACGCACTGCCCGGTTTGTGCCCGACGAGTGATCGCGGATCGCTTGGAGGAACACCTCGATTGCTACGACCCCGACGCTGCCTGCACCACCTCCGAGGTCGCCGCCTGGCTGGGTGTTGCCCGCCGATAGAAGCGGCTGAGCGGCGGAACGGATGATCGCAGCTGGGTTCAGGTACCGCAGAAGGTCTGGAAACGACCGGCGTCGAGTGGGGCGGGGGCCGCGTAGCGTTCCAGCCCCACCCGTTCGTCGTAGGGGCGGGCGAGGACGTCGTGCAACCGTTCGAAACCGGCGAGGTCGCCGTCCGTCGCTGCGCTGAGCGCTTCCTCCACCAGATGGTTACGGGGGATGTAGATCGGGTTCAGCCGGTTCATGGCCGTGGCGATCTCGTGCGGTTCACTGCCGGTCGATGCGACACGTGCCTGATAGCGACCCAGCCACCCGTCCGCGGCGGCGGGCTCGGCAAACAAAGCACGAGCCGCGGCAGTATCGCCCGCCGCCACGGCCGAGAGAGCACGCAGGCACGACGTGTAATCGACCTGTTGCTCGTGCAGGAGCGTGAGCAGCTCGTCGATCAACTGGGCGTCACTGGGCTGCTCGTCACTCAGACCAAGCTTGGCCCGCATGCCGGCTGACCAGTAGCCCAGATAGCGCCCCGGAAAGGAGTGCAGCACCTCGGTGGCCAGCTCGACGGCCGCCTCGGGGGTGGGGTCGATCAACGGGAGCAACGTTTCCGCCAGCCGAGCCAGGTTCCACTGCGCCATCTGCGGTTGGTTGCCGTAGGCGTAGCGGCCCTGGTGGTCGATCGAGCTGAACAGCGTGGCCGGATCGAAACGGTCCACGAACGCACACGGCCCGTAGTCGATGGTCTCGCCCGAGATGGTCATGTTGTCGGTGTTCATGACCCCGTGCACGAACCCGACCAGCATCCAACGGGCCACCAGCGACGCTTGCCCATCGAGCACCCGCTCGAAGAAGGCCAGGTAGGGGTTGGCCGTTTCGAGGGCCTGGGGCTGATGGCGAGCGACGGCGTAATCGGCCAATCGACTCAGCAGCGTCTGGTCGGGGTTGGCGGCAGCGAACTGGAAGGACCCGACCCGCAGATGGCTGGCCGCCACCCGTGCCAGCACCGCGCCGGGCAGCATGGTGTCGCGCTGGACCTTCTCGCCCGTTGCGCATACGGCGAGGGCCCGGGTGGTGGGGATGGTCAACGCGTGCATGGCCTCGCTGATGAGGTACTCGCGCAGCATGGGACCGACCGCCGCCTTGCCGTCTCCGCCCCGCGCGAAGGGGGTGCGACCGGATCCCTTGAGGTGCAGGTCACGCCGCTGGCCTTGCCCATCGATCAGCTCGCCCAGCAGCAGGGCCCGTCCGTCACCCAGGCGGGGGGAGTAGCCCCCGAACTGGTGTCCCGCATAGGCCTGGGCCACCGGCTCCGCTCCCGGTGGCGTGGCGTTGCCGACAAGCATCTCGACACCGGCGGGTGTGAGCAGCACGTCGGGGTCCGCTCCCAGATCGTTGGCGAGGGCCGGGTTGAAGGCCAACAGCTCCGGTGCAGGCGCGGTTGCGGCGGTCCACGGCTCGTAGAGGCCTTGGAGGTCCCGCACGAAGGAGTTGTCGAAGGCGAACAGCGGCCGGTTGGGGGTGACCATCTCAGCAAGGCTACCGGCCGCCGGCGTCCAGAACAGCCGTTGGTGCGCCGATCGGCTAGGGACTGGAGCTTTCGGGATCGATTCCCGCGTCGAACGCTCCCATGGCGTCGACCTGGAGTTCGATGAGTAGCTCCAACAGTTGAATCGGGCCGACATCGCCCTCGAGCATCGTGAGGGCCCTGGCCCGACCGCCGGTCGGAACTGCAAGCAGCGCGTGGCTCAAGATGTTCTCGTCTTCGACCGGCAACACCCGCGCGAGGAAGGTTTCGTGCTCGTCGAGCGGCGCGGCGGCGGAACCGTCCAAGATGGTAAGCCGCTCGCCGCTGCGTTGGTCGATGACCTCCATCGAACCACCCGGCGCTTTGGCGTCGATCTCGAGCAGGCGCAGGGGCTGGTCCAGCCAGGAGCGGGCCGTGGCCAACTCGTCTGGCAGCAACAGGGCGCCTCGGTTGGTGAGGTAGCGAGTGAGGCCAGGGCTCACGAACAACAGCATGTCCGCAACCAGCGCCATGGTCTGCTCGCCGCCGGAGTTCTCGAACAGCTGCTGCAGGGAGTGAGCGGTGAACGGGTCGGTTCGTAGCGCGTGGCGGGTCGCTCTGCTCAACAGCCAGGCGCTCCGCAAAGGAAGCGGCCGCAGCGCCGGGCGTACCGCGCAGCATGTTTTGAACTTGCGACCCGAGCCGCACGGGCACAGCTCGTTCCGGCCCACTTTGCCGCTAATCAGAAACGGATCCAGCTCGAGCATCGCGTTCGGTCCCGGTGACCGGCCGGCCTTGCGCAGCAGGTTGACCGAACGCGTCGCGTCTCCCCGTTCCGCAGCCAGTTCCGCCAGGAAACCGAGGCAAGCCGGGTGGTCCGCGGCCACTTCCAAACCGGTCTGCAAATGGGCCTCGGCCGCCAACGGGTCCCCGCCCGCCTCGGCCCCCAGCGCCCGCAGGTACTGCAAACCGGGCGTAATGGTGCCCGCTTCAGCGGCGATCTCGCTCGCCCACTCGCCCAGCCGTCTCATCGTGGTGAGCGGCCGACCCAAGGTTGCCACCTCCGCCAGCAGCGCGGCGACCGGACCGTGCTCGATGTGCTCGATGTGCTCGATGTGCTCGATGTGCTCGGCCGGGCCGTGCGCGGCGGGAGCGCCGCGCTGCTCGAAACGCGTTTCCATCCAGGTGTGCCAGCCGTCGAGGGCCCGGTGGGCGGCCCGTTGGCAGCAGCTGTCAGCCTGACGCAGAAGCTCATCCATGCGGTGACGGCGGGCTTGTTCCGGTGGCGTCGGCCAGGCGCGCTCGGCCGGGCCGACCCAGGCCTCCCGCACCCGGATTCCGGTGCTGGCGAGCAGCTCGCTCAGGGGTGCCACGGGCATAGAGAAGCTGTCGGGGTGTTCGCCCATGGTGTCGACTACCAGCCGGTGCACCTCGGGGGCGCGGGCTCCCACCAGCGCATCGAAGGTGTGGCGCAGCCGCTCGGTGAGCGTTGCTTCCACGGCCCCGTCGATGTCGGTCGGCGCCAGCTCGAGGTGTGCGTGCTCGCCGTCGTAGCGCAACGCCAGCAGGTCCCCGGCTGCGAAGTGAGCCAGCCATCCGCCAGGGCCCAGGATCGATCCGTTCTCGGCGGCACGACCGTCGTCGTTGGATCCAGCGGTGTGCACCTGGGTGCCGTCGGCCAGGCTGAACGAGCGGGGCAACGCCAGGGCGACGAAGTCCGGGTTGACGTCGAGCGCCTCGCGCTCGGCCTCGCCGGGGCTGAGTCGATGGGTGAAGGTGGCGCGGCGAAGATGGTGCAGAACCGGGGCGATCCGGCCCCCTGAGATACCCCAGAAGGCGTCAGCCCGGCGGGTGAGCAGGCTCAGACGCCCGAGGAGATCCACGCCCGGGCGTTCGGCCAGCAGCTGCGCCACCAACTCGGGGAAGGCCGCTTCCATGGCCTGGGCCAGGTCCTCGATCTTCAACGGACCGTGCTCCAACAGCACCCGTTCTACCGCTGCGATCGTTTCTGTTTCGTCGATGCCGTCGAACACCGTGCGACCGTAGCCTGCCGCACGGTAGGAGCACCGAGCCCGTCGTGGACCGAGCCGCCCACGCTCGCGCCTGTCCCGCCTGCGATACGGTGAGCCCCCAGCACAGGGGAGGACTTGATGGGACGGCTCGACGGCAAGGTGGCCATCGTCACGGGCGGCGCACGGGGACAGGGCGAGGCGGAGGTCCGTTTGTTCGTGGCCGAGGGCGCCAAGGTCATTGTGGCCGACGTGTTGGTCGACGCAGGCAAGGCGGTAGCGGAAAGTCTGGGCGACAATGCCGTGTTCTTGCGCCACGACGTTTCCCGGGAAGATGACTGGGAGGCCGCCATCAACCTCGCCACCGAACGATTCGGCGGTCTCGACGTGCTCGTCAACAACGCCGGCATTCTCCACAACGCCACCATCGCCAAGCACACCCTGGCCGATTACGAACGAGTCGTATCGGTGAACCAGATCGGGGTGTTTCTTGGCATTCGGGCCGCCATCGCGCCAATGACGAGCCGCGGCGGTGGCTCCATCGTCAACACCTCATCGGGCGCCGGGCTACGGGCTACGAAGTACTGCTTCGCTTACGCGGCCACCAAATACGCGGTGACCGGGATGACCGCGGCCGCCGCGCTGGAGTTGGCCCGTAACCGGATCCGGGTCAACTCGATCCATCCCGGCGTGATCGACACGCCCATGGTTGCCTCCGACGATCCCGAGATCAACAACCGGCTCATCCGGGCCACGCCCATGCGCCGGGTGGGCGAACCGGAGGAGATCGCCCGCGTCGCCCTGTTCCTGGCCAGCGACGAGTCCTCCTACATGACCGGGGCGCATGTCCCCGTCGATGGTGGCGTCACCGTCTGACCACAAGGGCGCTCACCCTGGGCGCGCGACGTGGCGGGCTACGTTTCGGACCATGACACAGCCACTCGCCGGAATCCGCGTCGTCGAGTTCGCCCAGGGTATTGCCGGGCCCTACGCCGGCAAGCTGTTCGCCGATTACGGCGCCGATGTGATCAAGGCCGAACCCCCCGAGGGCGACTACTCCCGCCGGCTGGGTCCGTTTCCCGCATCGGGCCCCGACGCCGAGCAGAGCGCGCTGTTCCTCCATCTCAACACGAACAAGCGATCGGTGCGGGCGGAGCCGAACGACCCGGTGCTCGCCCCGCTGATGGCGGCCGCCGATGTGGTTATCCAGAGCGAACCGGTTCCCGATCCCGCCGCGCTGCGGGCCCAGCACCCAGGGCTCGTGGTGCTGACGATTACTCCATTCGGTCTGACCGGTCCCTATGCCGGCTACAAGGGTGAGGAGATCGTCCACTACGCCTTCGGCGGGCCCATGGCCTCCACCGGTAACCCCGAGCGGGAGCCGTTGAAGATGGGCGGTGACATCGGCCAGTACCAGTGCGGCACGGTCGGCGCGCTGGCGGCTATGGCCGCCCTGCGGATGGCCGCCCAGAGTGGGCAGGGCACCCACATCGACCTGGCCAACACCGAGACCCAGGTCTGCTCGATCGATCGTCGCATGGCGTATCTGCTCTACGGCTCCTACCGGGGAGCGAACACGCTGCGCAGCGGTGGCTACAAGGTGAGGCCGTTCCCGATCGGCGTGCGCCCCACGCTCGACGGTCATATCCAGGTGTCGACGTTGATGAACTGGATCCCGCGCATGCTTCGGGTCATGGACGATCCCGAGATGACGGCGATCTATGACGACCCGACCTGGTTGGTGCGCAGCGACACGTCCGAGCGGGCGGACGCACAGGTCCTGCTGTGGGGCCTGACTCGCACCCGCCAGCAAGCCATGGAAGAAGCCCAGGCCGGTGGTTGGCCCGTCACCACCGTCAACCGGCCTCTCGATCTGCTGTCCGACGCCCATTTCGCTGAACGGGAGTTCTTCGCCCCCGTTTCGCACGCGGTGGCGGGCACGATTCGCCAACCCGGTCCCCAGTTCCGTGTCGAGGACGGCTGGGCTATTCGCCGCCCCGCCCCGCGGCTCGGCGAGCACACCGACGAGGTGGCCGCGGAGCTGCCAACCCCGCCCGTGCTGGC
>JANPEN010000263.1:0-2453 GCA_031422955.1 Acidimicrobiia bacterium | reverse complement strand
GCATTACGGCGCTCCACCGTGACCTGGACCTTGGCACTCTGGCCGGGATAGAGGGTGCCTTCGATCCCGGCGATATGGTGGCGAACCAGGCCAGGCACGGCGTAGGTGGTATCGCCCACCATCACGGTGCCCGTAGTGGTGGTGATGGTGCCGGTGTCCCCTACCTGGCCACCCGCCTCGGCGTAGAAGGGGGTTCGGTCCAAGAACACCGAGTCGCCGATGACGGCGAGGACCTTGGCCTCCAGCTCGGTTTCCTCGGCCCTGGCTTGATAGTCGCTCAGGCCGAACTGCTCGACCAGCTCCTGGTAGTCGGCCAGGTGCTCGCTGGCGGTGATGTCCTTGCGGGCGCCTTTGGCCCGACGGCGCTGCTGGGTCATCTCCGTCTCGAAGCCGGCTACGTCGACCTCGATGTTGCGCTCGGCGGTGATCTCCTGGGTGACCTCAAGGGGAAAGCCGTAGGTGTCGTGCAGCTGGAAGGCCACCCGGCCATCGAGCTGGGCTCCTGCAGGCAGGCCAGCAAGGGCCTCATCGAGGATGGTGGAACCGGTTTTGAGGGTCTGGCGGAACCGCTCCTCCTCCCGGGTGATGACCCCGCGCACGAAGTCATGGGAACGCACCAGCTCGGGGTAGTCGGCTCCCATGACGGCCACCACCGCGTCGACCATGCGGGGCATGACCAGATCCTCTAGGCCCAGGATGTAGGCGTGGCGCACTGCCCGGCGGATGATGCGGCGCAGCACGTAACCACGCCCCTCGTTGGAAGGGAACACGCCATCGGACACCAGGAAGGTCATGGTCCGGGCGTGCTCGGCGAAAATGCGCAGCGACACGTCCTTGATCGGGTCTTGCCCGTACACCACCCCGGAGGCGTCCTGGGCCACGGCCAACAGCTGCACGAACTCGTCGAGATCCCACACCGAGTCCACGTTCTGCAACACGGTCAACACCCGCTCAAGGCCGGCGCCGGTGTCGATGGAGGGCTTGGGCAGGGGGATGCGGGTGCCGTCGGGCTGGCCGTCGTACTGCATGAAGACCAGGTTCCAGATCTCCACGTAGCGCTCGTCCCCACCGAACGCCGGCCCCCCTTCCGCACCGTGGCCCGGTCCCTTGTCCCAGAAGATCTCGCTGCAAGGCCCACACGGACCGGTGTCGCCGGCCTGCCAGAAATTGTCCTTGTCGAGGCGTTGGATGCGCTCCATGGGCACACCTACCTGCTCGTGCCAGATGCGCTCGGCCTCGTCGTCGGAGACGTGCACGGTGATCCACAGCCGCTCGGGGTCCAGGCCCAGCTTGACGGTGAACAGCTCCCAGGCCCAGGCGATGGCCTCTTCCTTGAAGTAGTCGCCAAAGGAGAAGTTGCCCATCATCTCGAAGAAGGTGAGGTGACGTTTGGTGCGTCCCACCTCTTCGAGGTCGTTGTGCTTGCCGCCGGCCCGCACGCATTTCTGCACGGAAACAGCTCGACGGAAGGGAGGGACCTCTTCTCCCACGAAGTAGGGCTTGAACGGGACCATGCCGGCCACCGTGAACAACAAAGTGGGGTCGATCGGGATGAGGCTGGCCGAAGGAACGGAACTGTGCCCGCGCTCGGTGAAGAACTCGACGAAGGCGCGACGGAGCTGATTAGCCTGCATAGACGGTATCAAGCCTATCCGAGGGGCTTCGTGCTGGCGGTGAACGCGGCCGCCGTGGATCTACCGCAGCTGGGACTTGAGGCGGGCCTCGGTGTCGGCCATGGCGGCCCGCCCCTCCCGCCTGGCCGCCGAAAGGCGGTGTCGGACCCGGCCTGCGGCCTCCTTGCCGGCCTTGGACAGATCCAGGTGGGCGGCCACCGCGTTGGCTTTGCGTTTGGTCCAGCGGGTACCGCCGGTGGCCAGGGTCGCCCCGGCAGCCATCCAGAACAGTCGTCTCATCGGGGGCGGCTTCTCCTGTGGGGAATCGGGTCCTGGTGGGAGCCAGGTAGGGGGCGGGTGGGGGGCGGGTGGGATAACGGTGCGAAGGTCGACGACGCCCGCCTCACGGAGGGTTCTCGGCGCTGGTCTCGCCGCTGGCGTCCTCGCCGTGGCGGAGCCAGCCGGCGCCGCGGCGCACGCCCGACGCCACCGCGGCGGCCTTGATGACCGGTCTGGCCACGGTGCGATAGGTCAACTTGGAGGCCTGCTCGATGACCTCAACCACGTGGCCGGCCCGCTCCAGGTTGTTCTCGGCATGGGTGAGCGAACGCCGGGCGTCACCCAACAGAGCGTGCAGTTGGTCGCTGAGGTCTTGGGCAAGGTGGTCCAGTTGCCGGGCGCTGGCGCGCATCCGCTGGGCCGCTCGGCGCAGGTCCCAGGCCGCCAGCACCGTGAGGGTGGCGGCCATCGTGGCCACGATGACGACGACCACCGCAGCCAGATCGTGGGCGCTCATGGTGTCGGCTCCGGGTGGGGCGGGGCCGCGGGGCGGGGCTGGGG
>JANPEN010000262.1:0-2567 GCA_031422955.1 Acidimicrobiia bacterium | reverse complement strand
GCAGCCGGCATGGAAGCAGTTCCTGGCCACCAACGACGCTCACGACACCGCCAGTGTTGTCTCGGTGCCGACCATCGGCTGGGTCGCCAAGGACCGCAGCTCCTATTCCTTTCCCGTCTCGGAGTTCGGCCCCCAAGAGTCCAGCGATCCGAATGTGCCCGACGCCGGAAACGGCAACCGCCCCGACGGCGACGCCATTGAGGCGAACTCCCCCCTGCGTACAAGTATCGCCGCCCCGCCTTCCTTCATCGGAGAATGGGTGCGGGAGATGGAGCTGACCGCCGCCGCCCCGGTGCAATACGTGCTGGACAACGAGCCAGATCTGTGGTCGGACACCCATCGCGACGTCCACCCCGAGCCGTTGAGCTACGACGAGTTGGCGCAACGCACGATCGAGTACGGAACGGCGGTGCGTCAGGCTGCGCCGGACGCGCTCATCGCCGGACCGGCTTCGTGGGGCTGGTGGGGCTACTTCTATTCCGCGGTTGACGCCGAGGCCGGTTTCGGTTCCCAACCCGACCGAAAAGACCACGGAGGCGAACCGCTGTTGGCCTGGTACATCGATCGGATGGAGGAATACCGCCAGGAAAGTGGGGTTCGGGTGCTCGACGTGTTGGACGTGCACTACTACCCCCAAGCCGCCGGCGTGTACGCCTCAGGGGGTCAAGGCGGCGCTGGACTGGAGACGGGACGAATGCGGGTTCGGTCCACCCGTTCGCTGTGGGACCGTACCTACGAGGATGAGTCCTGGATCGAGGACGAGGTCTACCTGCTGCCGCGCATGCAACAGCTGATAGCGGAACGCGATCCCACGTTGAAGTTGTCCATTGGTGAGTACAGCTTCGGCGGTGAGACCAGCCCCAGCGGCGCGGTCGCCCAGGCGGAGGCGCTCGGCCGCTTTGCGGAATTCGACGTCTATTCAGCTTTTTATTGGACCTATCCCTCCGTGAGCAGCGCAGCTGGCACCGCCTTTCAGGCGTTCCGGAACTTTGATGGGAAAGGTGGACGATTCTTGGACTCGTGGGTCCCCTCGGTTGGTAGCCAGGACGTGTCGGTGTTTACCTCAACCGACGGTGAGGGCGTGGTGGCGGTTCTGGTCAACCGTTCCGACGAGGCCCGCCAGCTCACCACCGCCTCGTTCAAGAACTGCGGGACGTTGACCGAGGCGCAAGCCTTCCAGTACGACGGCTCGTCAAATGGAATGAAACAGATCGACGCCGGTGGCGTGGTCGCAAACAGCATCGAGCTCATGCTTCCAGCCTGGTCGGTCACCACCGTAGAACTGACTGAGAAAGGCTGAACTTCATGCACCATCGCCTGGCTTTCGATCCCATGGTGCGGCGGGTGGCGTGGCTGGTACCTCCCCGGGTACTCCATCGTTGCGCCCGCTGGGCGCTGGCGGACCGTCAGGTCGCCCTTTGCCTGCATCGGGTGGGTGGCCGCCTCTCGCCCGCGCCGGACGCGGCGCCGGGCCTGTTCATCCCCGGTCACGTCCTTGATGAAGTCATTCGTCGCGCCCGTGGAATCGGTGGCGAGCGGCGTTGGCTGACACTCAGCTTCGATGATGGCTATCGGGACGCCGTGCGTTACGTGACCCTGCGGGCGGCGCAGCATCCGGAGATCGATTGGCGAGTATTCGCCTGCCCCGACAAGGCCCGCCGACAGAGCGGCTTCCGATGGGACGCCGGCCTGAACCCGCTTGCGTCGCTACCCTGCGACACCGTCGAGCTGATCGGGGAGAACGAGCGCCCCGAGCTCCTGCGGGCGGGATCAGACCCAACGACCGCCGTTGCTTCGCTGGAGGAGCTCCGCAGCCTCTGGGAACGCGACGCCTCCACGGTGGGGAACCACACGAACTCCCACCTGCCCCTCGCCGGCCTGCCGCCAGAGCTGGCCACACTGGAGCTGGAGGCCTCCGTTGCCTGCTTCGAGCGAGAGGTGGGTCCCAGCCGCTCTTTCGCTTTCCCTTTCGGTACTCCCGGTGTGTACTGGGGACCCGAGCACGCGTCGCACTTGTCCAGCTTGGGACTGGAGGAGATCTGGAGCGTGCAGAGCCGCACCTTCGGCGCGAAGGAGCGTAGCTGCGGGGCGGTGCTGCCCCGCTTCCCGGTTGACGGCAGAGACAGCGCCCACACCATCTTGAGTCTCGTGGTTGCTCGGGCCAGCCTGGAACGCTTTCGAACACGCAACCTCGGCTCGAAGCAGGCGGTCGCGGCTCGACTGGTGCGACGGGGATGCGGCTACGAGCTTGGCCAGTCTCTCGTGCCTCTGGGCGGGGTGGCGTTGGATGCAACCGAGGCGGTTCCTATTGTCTTCGTTCATGGGGCGGCCGGCCACGTGGAGACGTTCCGTCATGTGGCCGAAGGCGTGGGCCGTTCGCGTCCGGTGTTCGGGCTGCGCGCGCTCGGGGTGATTGAGGGAGAAGCTGCCGCCGCCGACCTTGACGAGGTGCTCGACGCGGCAATCGACGCGGAGAAGCAGCTGGGTCGTCCGGTGGAGCTGGTCGGGTACTCCCTCGGCGGTTTTATCGCCCTACAGATGGCCCGGATCCTCGAGCCCGCCGGACT
>JANPEN010000261.1:0-2583 GCA_031422955.1 Acidimicrobiia bacterium | reverse complement strand
GGACGGCCCCGGCGTGGCGGCCACGGTCATGTCCCGCTTCGATTTGGCCCCCACTAGGGCCACCCGTGTCAACGAAACCACCCTGGTCAGCTGATCACGGTTCACCCGGGTGGGAACGCGAACCGGCCCGACCGCCTTTCGGAGATCGGGCCGGTTGGACGTTGAGGTGTACTCAGCCCAGTTCGGTGCCCCAGATGGAGATGAAGCTCACACAGGCGCCGGGCTGACCGCCCAGGTTGTGGGTGAGGCCAAGCGTTCGGTTGGTCTTGATCTGACGCTCGGCGGGGGCCTCGCCCCGCAGCTGCAGCCAGCACTCGAAGAGCATGCGCAGCCCGGAAGCTCCGATCGGGTGACCGAAGCTCTTCAGCCCGCCGTCGGGGTTGATCGGCAGATCACCGTCGAGGTCGTAGCTTCCGGCCAACACTTCCTTCCAGGCCGTACCGCGCTCGGCGAACCCGAGATCCTCCATCAAGACCAGCTCGGTGGGGGTGAAGCAGTCGTGTACCTCAGCCATGGCTATCTGGCCCCGCGGGTCGGTCACGCCGGCTTGCATATAGGCGTCCTCGGCGCACTTGGACACCTCGGTGAAGGTGGTGTAATCGTAGTCGGGGTCCATGGGACCGAAGGCGGGCCCGGCGGTGAAGGACAACGCCTTCACGTAGAGCGGCTTGTCGGTGTACTTGTGGGCGTCTTCGGCCCGCACGATGATGGCGCAAGCAGCACCGTCGGACACGCCCGAGCAGTCGAAGATGCCCAGTGGACCGGCCACCAGTGGGCTATTGCAGATGACGTCCTTGCCCACTTCCTTCTTGAACTGCGCCCGCGGATTGAGGGCACCGTTCTTGTGGTTCTTCCAGGCAATGCGGGTCATCACCTCCTTCATGTCCTCTTCGTTGACCCCGTACTTGTGGCCGTAGGCCGGGGCGAGAAGGGAGAAGGTGGCCGGAGCGGTGATGGATGGCTCGGTTCCATCAGAAGGCGGGCGAGAACCGGTGAGACCGGAGAAACCGGAGTCCTTCAGCTTCTCGACGCCGACGGCCATGACCATGTCGTAGGCGCCGGAAGCGACCGCGTAACAGGCGTTGCGGAAGGCTTCGGAGCCGGTTGCGCACATGTTCTCGAGGCGAGTAACCGGCTTGTAGTCGAGCTTGAGGGGGCGGCTGAGGGTGAGGCCGGAGACGCCGGAACCCATGGTGCCCAACCAGTAGGCGTCTACCTGTTCCTTCTTGATGCCGCTGGTCCGGAAGGCTTCTTCGGTGGCGTCGACCAGAAGGTCGTCAACGTCTTTGTCCCAGTGCTCGCCGAAGGGCGTGCAGCCCATACCGATGATGGCGACCTTGTCACGAATGCCGTTGGAGCTCATGTGGGCAATCCCCTTCTGTCTGAACGCTTCTGCCGGAACGCTTCTGTCGGGCAGCTTACTTGACCGATCCGTCGAATCCCAGCTCTCTAGGCGTACAGATAGGCGTCTAGTCTGAGCCGTATGCCCCGATTGCAGGTGTACCTGCCCGACGATCTTCACGCCGAGCTGAAGCGACGCCAACTGCCCGCCTCCGAACTGCTGCAGGCCGCGGTGCGCGCCGAGATGCAGCGCCTCGACCTGCTGGCCGCCACCGACGCCTACCTCGACGCCCAGCAGCAGCAGGTGGTGCCCACCCCCGCCGAACGGGAGCGGGCCGACATCATCGCCCGGCGCGTGGCCAACACGACCCGTTCAACACCCAGCCGATCAACACCCAGCCGACCAGCACCCGGCCAGTCAGCACCCGGCCAGTCAGCACCCGGCCGATGAGCGGCTACGACCCCGCTCCGGTTCGAATACTGCTGGACGCAGGAGCCGTGCGCCGGCTGGCCGACGGCAGCGGCCGCTCCGTCGCTTTGCTGTCGACCTTGCGCCAGCGGGGGCTGTGGCCGGCCCAAGTCCCCACCGTGGTCGTGGCCGAGGCGCTGAGCGGCGAACTCGACGCCGATCGTCATGTCGAGGCGTTGCTGCGCTGTTGCGCGGTGGTCACCGAAATCGATGGCTCGGTGGCCCGCCGCGCCGCGTGGCTGCTGGCCGCGGTGAACCGGGGCAGTACCGCCGACGCCCTGCTGGTGGCCTTGGCCGAGCCGGGCGGGGCGATACTGGTAGCCAACCGCCCCTCGGTCGAGGCCATGGCGCTGTTCGCCACCGGCGTGTTCGTCGAGCGGGTGTGACCGGTGCTGGCCGGCTCAGCGAACCGGGCGGGCCTTCCAGAAGTAGTTGTGGATGCCATCGGCGGTGTAGAGGCGACGGAAGGTCATCTCCACCCGCATGCCGATCTTGACCTCGCTGGGGTCCATGTCAGCCATCTCCAACGGGTAGCGACCGCCCCCGTCGAAGTCGACCACCGCAGCCACCATGGGCGGTGACATGGAGTAGGCCAACCGGTCGATGGTGAAGGTGGTGATGGAGCCGGGCACGTCGGCCATGGCTATATCTTCCATATCGTCCACGGCCCCACCCCGCACCGACACCCGCTGCGGGGGTAGGTGGATGTGACCGGTGGAACGATCCTTGGAGCCGTGGAAGGCGTACTTCCACTTCTCGCCCCGCAGCATGGG
>JANPEN010000260.1:0-12150 GCA_031422955.1 Acidimicrobiia bacterium | reverse complement strand
GACAACGCGGTGTTGGCCACCAACCTGCTGGTCGGGCGGGGACCGGTGGCCTTTGTGCGCCCCGGCCGGCCAGGGGGAGGCGAGCAGGGCTTGTTGGCGTTGCTGCCCGGTGGTTTCTGGCGGGTGGTCATCGAGCTGACGCTGGCCCTGGTGGTGTTGGTGTGGGCCAGCGCGCCGCGTTTGGGCCGTCCGGTGGCCGAACCGATGTTGTTCGCCTTGCCCGGCACGGCCCTGGCCGAAGCCGCTGCCAACCTTTACCAGCGGGCCGCTTCTGGACCAGCGGCGGCGCGCTGGCTACGGCGGCGGGCTCATCAGGAGCTGGCGGCGAGGGTGGGCTTGGCCCCCAACGTTTCCAGCGCCGAGCTGTCCCTCGCAGTGGCCACCGCCGGGGCCGCCGAGTTGGACCCAGCCGTGGACCCTGGGTCAGCCCAGCCCGGCGAACGGGCAGCGGCCATCGAAGCGGTGCTGGAAGAAGCGGCCGTGCCCGACGGTGCCGCCCTGCTGGTGCTGGCTGACAACCTTGATCGTCTACGTCGAGAGGTCAGTCATGGTCCTTCCTGAGCCTGCGCCCCCATCGAGCGGAGGCCACGCCCCCGCCCCGCTTCCGCCGGAGGGGATGGACAGCCACGCCGATCTGGCCCGGCTGCGGGGTGAGATCGCCAAGGTGGTGGTGGGTCAGCACGGCGTGGTGTCCGGGCTGATCACCGCCTTGTTGGTCGGCGGCCATGTCCTGTTGGAGGGCGTGCCCGGGGTGGCCAAGACCTTGCTGGTCAAGACCATGGCGGCCGCCTTGGACCTGCAGTTCACCCGGGTGCAGTTCACCCCTGACCTGATGCCGGCCGATCTCACCGGCCAGATGGTGCTCGATAGTTCCGGCGGGCTGCGTTTCCGGCCTGGACCGGTGTTCACCAACCTGTTGTTGGCCGATGAGATCAACCGCACCCCGCCCAAGACCCAGTCCGCCCTGCTGGAGGCCATGGAGGAGCGTCAGGTCTCCACCGATGGTCAGACCCGGCTGTTGCCAGATCCGTTCTTGGTGGTTGCCACCCAGAACCCCATCGAATATGAAGGCACCTACCCGCTGCCGGAGGCCCAGCTTGACCGCTTCCTGTTCAAGTTGCCGGTGGATTACCCCAGCGCTGAAGAGGAACTGGAGCTATTGACCCGCCACCATCGTGGCATGGACCCCCGTCGGTTGAGTTCGGCCGGGCTGATCGCGGTGTTGAGCCCGGCCGCCCTGGCCCAGGCCAGGGCGGCGGCTGCCGCGGTGAGGGTGGAACCGGTCGTGTTGCACTACGTGGTGGCCCTGACCCGGGCCACCCGAGACGCCCCGTCCACCCAGCTGGGTGCCTCACCCCGCGCCGCGGTGGCCCTGTTGGCGGCGGCTAAGGCGTGGGCCTGGATGAGCGGGCGCAGCTTCCTCACCCCGGACGAGGTCAAGGCGGTGTTCAAGCCCACCCTTCGCCATCGGGTCAGCGTGCGGCCCGAGTTGGTGTTGGACGGCCTCAGCGTCGAGACCCTGCTGGATCGGGTCCTGGCTTCGGTGCCCTCACCGAGGTGAGCTTGTTGCCCACCCCAAGGGCTGCCGCCGTTGTTGCCCTCCTGTCGGTACCGGCCGCCCTGGCCCCACCCCAGCTGGGCTGGCTGGTGTTGCTCAACGTTTTCTGGCTGGCCTTGTTGGCCTTCGACGGGACCGCCGCGGTGTCTCCCCGGCGCTTGCAGCTGTGTCGCCGGCTGCCCGAATCGTTGGGCTTGGGTCAGACCGGCCAACTCGCTTGGGAGGTACACAACCCGACAAACCGCGCCGTACGTATAGCGCTGGCTGATGACGTGCCCCCTTCGTGGCGCATTGAAGATCGCCGGGCCCGCATGGTTGTTCCGGCCCACGCCACGGTCATCCGGCGCCAACCCATTCGGCCGGCGCGAAGGGGCCGATTCGCCCTGGCCGAGTTGACCCTTCGCACCTACGGACCGCTCGGTATGGTCGCACGTCAGTGCAGCCTGGAGGTGCCAGGGACGCTCAGGGTGATCCCCGCCTTTCCTTCCCGGGCGGCGACGGAGCTGCGCCTGGACCGCAGCCGCTTGTTGGAGGTCGGGTTGCGTTCGACCAAAGGCCGCGGGGGTGGCACCGATTTCGATCAGCTGCGGGACTACCAAGTCGACGACGACTACCGCCGTCTCGATTGGGCGGCCACGGCCCGGCGGGGTCACCCGGTGGTGCGCACCTACCGGGCCGAACGCAACCAACAGATTCTGGTCCTGCTCGACACCGGCCGGGTCATGGCCTCCACCGTGCAGGGGGCGGCCCGCCTCGAACACGCCCTGGACGCCATCATGGCGTTGGCCATCGCGGCCAGCCGGCTGGGTGACCGGGTCGCCTTCATGGCCCACGATGTGCAGGCCCGCGCTGCCCTTCCCCCGCTGGATCGGGCCGATCGGGCGCCGCTGCTGGTGGATGCCATGGTGGAACTCCAACCCCGCCTGGTAGAAACCGACTACCGGCTGGCCTGCACCCAGCTCGATGCCCGCTTCCGGCGCCGCTCGTTGGTGGTCGTGTTCACCGACCTCGCCGAGGCGGTGACGCTGGAGCAGTTGGTTCCTGCCGTCCGGTTGCTGGCCCGACGCCACCTGGTGATGGTGGCGGCGGTGGCGGACCCCGATCTGGGCCGCTGGGCCGATGCCGCGGCCGTGGATATCGATGGCGCCTATCGCAAGGCGGCGGCCAGCCGCGTGCTGGAACAACGCAGGACCATTCGCCTGGCCTTGGGTCGGCTCGGGATGGGGGTGCTCGACGAGGTGCCGGGGCGGTTGCCGCTCGCGCTGGTCGACGCCTACCTGACCATGAAGGCCGAACAACGGCTGTGACCAGCCAGTCGGCGTCTCTAACTCCCGAGCGTCTGTAGCCCTTGGCGCAGGGTTGAGGCAGCCAGTGCGTGCCAGCGATCGGCGGGCAGCTCTCGCAGGGCCGGTTCCCGCATGAGAGAGAGCACGGCTCTGATCTGGGCGACGGCAAAGGTGACGGCGATGATTGGGTCGACGGGGGGCAAGGCACCGGCCCGGGCCTGCTCACGAAACAGCCCCACCAAGTAAGAGACACCGTCGGCGGAATCGCGATCGGGGTGGGTGACGCGCTGGGCGACCTCGGCGGAAAACTGCTCGGAGAGCAAGAAGTCCGCCAGCTGCGGGTTGGCCCTGGCCCAATCGAGAAAGGCGCCTGTCAACGAATCCAACCGTCCCGGTCCCGGGTCGGTTCCGGTGCTGGGGTCCACGGCGAGGTCGTCTGCGGCCAGCTTGGCTGCGATGTGCTCGAACAACCGGTGCTGGAGCTGGCTCACCAGATGTTCTCGGCTGCGGATGGCGGTGTACACGGTGGGAAGGGAGACGTGCAGGGCGCTGGCCAGCTTGCGCATGGACAAGCCGTCGGGGCCGTCGGAGACTACGAGCCCGTAGGCGACGTCTACGACCTGCTCCCGAGTGACGAGCGGAGCACGGCGCCGTTTCGACTCATTCCTTTCAGTCAACGCCGTAGCAGCTCCACTGTTTGGGAAACTCTGGTTCACCATGTGTGTTCCACCATCTGTTTTCCTCAGTCCCACCTTGAGGCCAGGTCGCTGGACCAGCCTGCACTCGTTGCGCCGGCTGCCGCGCCCCGGCGGCCGCAGAGATACAAGTAACCCACAAAACTTAGCTCGACCGACCCTCCCAGGCCGACACGCATTGCGGTGGTAAGCGTACTACCGGTCACGAAGGCTTCAATGAGGCCAGCCACTACAAACGCCGTCATCAGCCCTGCGATCACCGTTAGACTTCGCCCGGAGGCGGCGCTTACGGCGGCTCGTCGGCTGCGGTCGCCGGGAGCAACCATAGCCCAGCCCAGCGAAAGCCCCGCCGCGCCGGCCAGCACAATGGCGGTCAGCTCAAGCATCCCGTGGGGCAGAATCAGCCCGTAGAAGCGCCCTTGTTGGTCGGCGGCCGCGAACACACCCGCGGCGAACCCGAGATTGGCTCCATTGAGGACTAAAATGGCCACCGTGCCCAACCCGGCCAACATGCCGCCGGCAAAGGCCAAAATCGACACCTTGATGTTGTTGAGCGTCACCTCGATCCCGAACTGGGACGCAGGCTTTTCGCTATAGTACTCCTCGAACTCGCGTTCGACGAAGCTTTCCCGCAGCGGCGCGGGTACGGCCGCCTCCAGGGCCGCGGGGGAGTGGGATATCCACAGCCCGATGGCGACGGCCGGCAGGAACGTGAGCAACGCCGACAGGACCACGAAACGACGCAGGTGCCACACCGCAGTCGGGAAACGGACGGAGAAGAACCGCCAGAAGGTGGTCAGTGAGGGGGCGCGGCGACCCTCCATGAGCGGGCGCGATCCCGCCACTAAGCGGTTCAGCCGATCGAGCAGGAGCGGCTCCGGTTGGTGGGTTCGAGCGAAGCTGAGATCTGCCGAGGTCCGCAGATACAGCTCGAGCAAGGGCTCCAGATCCGCCTCGGGGAGACGGCTGGGACGGCTCCTGGCCCGACGGGTCAGATCGGCCAGCGCGACCCAGTTGGTTTCGTTGTCGGCGAGATAGCGGTCAATGTCCATGGAGGTCCCGCCTCGTCGCCTGGGCAGTCGGGGTGACGCTGGGGTGAGTGACGCGGGGTTGACGTTACGGTACAGAGATGTTGCCCGAGCTCGACACCCCGCGTCGGGTGTATGGGCTCGCCGCCACCGCCACGGCCACCGCCGCGTTGGAGCGGCCTATCGTCACCGGGCAGGGAGTCCGCCTGGAGTTGCACCCTGCCGGGCTGGCCTCTCGGGTGGCGGCCGCCCTGATCGATTTGGCCGCCATCTACGGCCTGCTCACGGTCGGAGGTGTCCTCATCGCCCTCGCCGGCCAGGTTCTGGGCCCCGTGGCCACCGTGATCGGCCTTTCCGTGCTGTGGGGCGTGTCGTTTCTGGGCTATCCGGTGGTCTTCGAGACGCGTTGGGGCGGTGCCACTCCGGGTAAAGCGGCCCTCGGGCTGCGGGTGGTGACGGTAGAGGGGGCGCCCATTGGGTTGCGCGCGGCGGCCATTCGTGGCGCGCTGTTGACCGTCGACGCCCTGCTGGTGCCGCTGGGGGCTCTCTGGAGCTTGGCCCAGTTGAGCTCCAAGCAGGGCCGGCGGCTCGGCGATGTGGCCGCAGGGACCGTGGTCGTACGCGACCGCCACGCTGGGGGCATACAGCTCCGCCCCATCGCCTTCCTGCCGCCCGCATCCCTGGTGGCGTATCGCGATCAGCTCGACGTGGGTCGCCTCGATGCCGAGGGGTATCGCGTCATCCGCTCGGTGCTGTTGCGCCAGGGCCAGCTCACTGCCTCGGCCCGCCACCGCCTGACCTTGGATGCGGCTGTGGTCATGACCACAAGATTGGGCCATCCGGTGGTTTCCACCGTCACCGCCGAGCAGTACCTGGTCTGTGTGGCTTCGGCCTATCAACTTCGTCATCGAGGGTTCGAGCGGTAGCGTTCGGTCGGTGCAAGCGGAAGCGGTTTCTAACCCGAGTGAGCTGGGGGCGGGCGCCTTTCTCGGTCATGCCTCTGTCGATCATGCCTATCTCGATCATGCGGCCACCACCGTGCTGTATCCGCAGGCTCGCCAGGTCCTGCTCGACTGGCTGAGCGAGCCCAGGGGCAATCCTTCTGGCGCGCACCGTCTGGCCCGTGCCGCTCGAAGGGCCCTCGATGATGCCCGCGACGATCTCGCCGCGGCCCTCGGTTGCGGCCCCGGCGATGTGGTGTTCACCTCGGGGGGCACGGAGGCGGACAACCTGGCCCTTTTCGGGGTCATGGAGGCCCCACCGGTGCGGTCCGCGCCCGAGGTCGATCCGACCCAGCGTGGCGCGGTGGCCTGCTCTGCGGTCGAGCATCACGCAGTGTTGGAACCGGTACATGCGCTGGGAGGCACGGTGCTGGCGGTGGACAGCTGTGGCAGGGTCGATCTGGATCGCTTCGCCGGCCAACTGGCGCCTGATACTCGCCTGGTGTCGATCATGGCGGTCAACAACGAGGTGGGCACTATCAATGACCTGGGCGCAGTGGTGGCCATGGTGCGCGAACGAACCGGGGGTCGGGCGCTGGTCCACACCGATGCGGTGGCCGCCTTTCCCTGGATCGACGTGGCCGAGGCCGCCGCCAGCGTGGATCTGTTGTCCATCAGCGCCCACAAGTTCGGTGGCCCGCCCGGGGTAGGTGCCTTGGTGGTACGACCAGGGGTGGCCCTGCGAGCCCGCCTCCTAGGTGGGGGCCAGGAACGCGACCGACGCAGCGGTACCCCCAACGTGGCGGGGATCATGGCCATGGCTGCGGCCGCCCGCCAAACGGTGGCCCAGCGCCCTGCCACCGTGGCCAGGGTCGCAGCGCAGCGCGATCGGTTCGTGGACACGCTCGGCCAGCGTCTCGACGGGGTTGGTGAGACCGTGCCAGACCGGGCGGCCAAGGTGGCGGGCAACGCCCATCTGTGTTTCGAGGGCGTGGCCAGCGAGGAGTTGCTGTTCCTACTGGATCGGGGCGGGGTAGGCGCTTCGGCGGCTTCCTCCTGTGCCAGTGGGGCCATCCAGATCTCCCACGTGTTGGCGGCCATGGGTATCGACAGGGTTGGCGGCGGCGGTGCGGTGCGCTTCACCCTGGGCTGGACCACCACCGACGCCGAGATCGACCGCGGCCTCGACGTTGTCGTCGACGCCGTGAAGCAGTTGCGGCGGGCCCGCCGATGAGCACCGTGTCGCGCCCGGCGCGGGTGATGGTGGCCATGTCGGGTGGGGTGGACTCCTCCGTCAGCGCGGCGTTGTGCGTGGCCGCTGGCCACGAGGTGGTCGGTGTGACCCTCAAGCTGTGGGGAGGGGTCACGGACAAGGGCTGTTGCTCGGTGGCCGACGTGGACGACGCCCGCCGAGTGGCGGATCAGTTGGGCATCGATCATCACGTTTTCAATTACGCCGACGAGTTCAGCGCCCACGTGGTGGACCCCTACCTCAGCGCCCACGGCCAAGGCACCACGCCCAACCCCTGCATCGAATGCAATCGACACATCAAGTTCGACCTGTTGCATCATCGAGCCATGGCCCTGGGCTTTGACACGGTGGCTACCGGCCATCACGCACGGGTGCGGCGCAAGGGTGAGGGGCAGTGGCGTCTGGCCCGCGGTGTCGATGTCGCTAAGGACCAGTCCTACGTGCTCTACATGGTGACTCAAGAAGTGTTGGCCACCACCATGTTTCCGGTGGGTGAGTTGACCAAGGACGAGGTGCGTCAACGGGCCGCCACCACGGGTCTGCGCACCGCGGCCAAGCCCGATAGCCAGGACGTGTGTTTCATCGCCGGGAATCCGGCCAGGGCCCGCCAGACCTTCCTCGGTGAGCGCATCGCCCTGCGCCCGGCTCGGGTGGTCGACCAGGCTGGCCAGCAGCTGTCCACGGTGACGGCGGTGGAGTTGGTCACCATCGGCCAGCGCCGGGGCCTTGGCTTGGCCGGCGGGGACGCCGCCCGCTACGTGGTGGACATCGACCATCAGACCGCCACCGTCACGGTGGGAGACAGGGCCGCGCTGCGGCGCGACCGGCTCGAGTTCCAGGCGGTGGCCCCGCCGGGAACATCGCTGCACGGTCCCGTGCTGGTGCAATGTTCCGCCCACGGCCACATCCAAGGGGGACGGATCGAGGGGAGCACCCTTTTTTGGGACCAGCCCCAACCCCGAGTGGCTCCTGGCCAGTCCGTTGTCTTCTACGACCCCGCGGCGCCCGATGAGGTGCTGGGCGGGGCGGTAGTCGCGATACCTCTAGGCAACCGGTAGGCCGTGGGCCTGGGCCTGGCTGAGCAGATGGCCGGGCCGCAGCGGGCTGAAGAGCACCGCGCTGACCGTTTTTGTGGGGTCTTGTGTCGCGTCTTGTGTCGCTGTCGCAGCGCGCTTTCGGCCCCGGCGTAGGGGCAGTGGCAGCGGTCGGGTCAGGCGCAGTTCGAGGGCCAGGCCGGTCGCCCCCAGGGTTAAATCCGCGGCCTGAGCGGCGTCGCCGGCGAGGGCCGGGCCGATGAAGGCAATGGTGTCCCTGGTGAACAGCACCGGGTCGGTCAACGCGGCGCGGTCGTGCAGTACGAGGCCGGCGGGGACCAGCACGATCATCCGGCCCGAGAGGCCGTGTACCGCTCGTAGCGCCACCGCGGCCACCGCCCCGCCTACCACCGTGGCCATACTCCCTAGTACCCATTGGCGGGCGGCCAGGAGCAACGGACCCCCGCTGAGGCCGAGCACAGTCCCCAGCCAGGCCAGGGGCAACGGACCCCACAGCAGTGAGGTGGGCACCCGGAGGGCCAGGCGTCGCTCCGAACCGTAGGAGGCGCCATCCACACAGCGATCCCCCAGGGCGGGGTCCAATGCCAGCCCGGCCGCCACCACCGCGGTGACCAACCCCGCCGCCGCCCTGCCGGCGGAGGGCTCGGCCACCATGGTCGAACCCAGCGCCACTCCAACCACGCTGGGAGCGACCAGCCGCAGCGTGCTCAGCGCCAAGGGATGAGCGACGAAGGCAGCCAGCAGGCCCAGCGCCCAGGCGCCCCAGGCCAGCCCGGCAACGCTCCAGGTCACCGCGGCGGAGCGTGGAGCGGTGGCCTCCTCCAGGACCGCCCCGGTGGTGAGCGGTACCACCAGCCACACCAGCCGCAAGGGCCAGGATCCCAGCCGACCGGTGTGGTCAGAAAGGGCCAGGGGCGGGCGTTGGGGCCGACGGATCACGATGGATCCAGCGTTGTCGACGACGGGCACTGGGGGCCAGTTGACCGCATGTCTGCGTTTTTCCTAGGGCGGAGCGGTGGCATACCCTGAGACCGGCGAATGGAGAGGGGCAGTGTGCAAGGACCTCAGGTCAGCGATCTGGCCGTCGGGCTGACCACGTCGATCGGCACGCTGCCCCACCACGATTCGCAGGCCGCGGTGGATTTCGTTTTGCGTTGCCATCCCCATCTGCCGGCCAACCCGCAGCTACCCAACCGTTCCATGCTGGAGCGTCGCTTGCCCCAAGCCGCCTGGGGAATCGAGGGGGTCTCGGTCATGGCCGACGGTTCGTTGCAGATCGATTCCGCCGGCATCGACCGGGAAGCGCCCTACTCCGATCCCACCTTCGCCGGTGAGCCCTTCGCCACGCTGCGGACCTTCCTGGCCGCTATGGCCCACCGGCGGGGGCCGGCCAAGTTCCAGCTGACGGGACCGGTCACCTTGGGTGTCGCCTTGACCCTCGCTGGGTTGGCTCCCGAGGTTGCTTTCGCTCTCAGCGGCACGGTTGTGCGATCGCGAGCCAGGGATCTGCTGGCGTTGGTGGCCCAGCTAGCTCCCGAGGTCGCCCCTTTGGTGTTCGTCGATGAGCCGAGCCTGCTGGGCTGCCTGGAGCCCGGGTTCCCCATCGGCGCCGAGGCTGCCTTGGATCTGGTCTCGACCGTGTTGGCCACGCTCGAGCCCTGCGCCATCACCGGGCTGCGTTGCAGCCCACGGGGAGGGCTGAGCCCCAGTGTCGATTGGCCGCTGATGCTGCAGACCGGCCCGGCCGTGCTGGCGGTACCGGTACACACTCAGGCGTCGTTGGTGCCGGCCGCCTCCGCCGTTGGGCAGTTCCTCGAACGCGGCGGGTGTTTGGCTTGGGGCACGGTGCCCACGGAAGGGCCGGTGGGCTCCTCGGCGGGGTTGTTGTGGCGTCAGCTGTCCGCGTTGTGGTGCGCGTTGGTCCAAGGCGGTTGCGACGCGGGGCGGCTGCGTTCCCAAGCGCTGGTCACCCCGGCCGGTGGGCTGGGCTGGCACTCCGTAGAACAGGCGGGGGTCGTGCTCGCCCTCGTCGATGAGCTGGCCCAGAGGCTCTACGACCAGGCGACCGGGCTGCGTCTCAGCGTGGGGGCCTGAGCGCCCGCTGTTGGTCCGAGACACGCCATTACCATCGCCGGCGTGGCCCCCGTGGAGCATTCGAACCTAGACGCCAGCGATGCCACCGAGCGCTTCGCTCGTATCGATGCCCTGCGGGCACTGATCACTCGCCACAACCGGCTCTACCACGAGATGGATGCGCCGGAGCTTCCCGACGCCGATTTCGACGCGCTGGTGCGCGAGCTGGCCGGTCTCGAGGCCAGCCAGATTGAGGCGGTACCGGCGGATTCACCCACCCAGTTGGTGGGTGCGCCGCCATCGCTGGCCTTTGCCCCGGTGCGTCACCGGGTGGCGATGATGTCGCTCGACAACGCCATGGATCCGGCTGAGCTGGCGGCCTGGGGGGAGCGGTTGGTCCGCGGGCTGGAGCGGGCCAACACCGCTGGGGGTGTGGCTCGGTTCTGTTGTGAGCTGAAGATTGACGGGGTGGCCACCGCCTTGTCCTACCAGGACGGGATGCTGGTGCAAGGCGCCACCAGAGGTGATGGGCGCGTGGGCGAGGACATCACCGAGAACCTCCGCACGGTGGCTGCCATTCCGACGAGGCTGGGTGCCGGGGCGCCAACCCGCCTCGAGGTTCGGGGCGAGGTGTACTTGCCGTTGAGCGCCTTTGAGGCCACCAACGCGGCGCTGCTGGCAGCTGGGCAGAAGCCCTACGTCAACCCGCGCAACACCGCGGCGGGGTCGTTACGTCAGAAAGAT
This sequence comes from Acidimicrobiia bacterium, assembly GCA_031422955.1. Classification (GTDB taxonomy): domain Bacteria; phylum Actinomycetota; class Acidimicrobiia; order Acidimicrobiales; family CAIXPF01; genus CAIXPF01. The sequence continues at coordinate 1,518 of JANPEN010000260.1, read as the reverse complement.
CCGGCGGTCACCGCCCAGCGGGGGCTGTTGTTCTGGTCCTATCAGCTGGCGGAGATGGAGGGCGGGCCGGTTCTGACCAGTCACCGCCAGTCGCTCTCCTACCTCGAAACGTTGGGCTTTCCGATCAATCCCCAGGTGCAGCTGCTCGACTCGCTGGAGGCGGTGCTGGCCCATTGCAACTATTGGGTCGAGCATCGTCACGACCTCGACTACGAGATCGACGGGGTTGTCGTCAAGGTCGACGATCTGGCGTTGCGGGGCCAGCTGGGCAGCACGTCGCGGGCGCCCCGCTGGGCCATTGCTTACAAGTTCCCACCGGAAGAACGCACGACGTTGCTACGTCGAATCGACATCTCCATCGGCCGGACCGGTCGGGCCACACCCTTCGCCCGACTTGATCCAGTGTTCGTTGGTGGGGTGACGGTGGAGACCGCCACCTTGCACAACCAAGATCAGGTCGCCGCCAAGGATGTGCGCCCCGGCGACACCGTCGTCGTGCGCCGGGCGGGCGACGTGATCCCCGAGGTGGTCGGGGCGGTGGCGTCGTTGCGCCCCGAGAGCTCCGAGCCGTGGCATTTCCCCATTGTCTGTCCTTGCCCGCTGGCTACCTCGTTGGTGCGAGCCGAGGGCGAGAGCGACACCTTCTGCGTCGAGGCCGAATGTCCGTTTCAGCGCGATCAACGGCTCATCCATTTCGGTTCCCGCGGGGCCATGGATATCGAAGGCCTGGGCGAGCGCACGGTGCGACTGCTGACCGAGGCCGGCCTGGCTAAGGACCCTGCCGATCTGTACAGGCTGCGGGCGGAGGATCTCTTGGCCTTCGAAGGTTGGGGCGAGGTTTCTGTCGGCAACTTGCTGCGGGCCATCGAGGAGTCCAAGCAACGTCCTTTGGCCAACTTGTTGGTGGCCTTCGGTGTGCGCCACCTCGGGCCTGCCGCAGCAAGCATACTAGCCAGTACGTTTGGCTCCCTCGATGTCATTGCCATCGCCCGGGTCGAGGAGATCGCAGCCGCCGAAGGGGTAGGTCCGATCATTGCCCAGGCCATCCGGACGTGGTTCGACCGCGCCAGCACGAAGAATCTGATCGCTCGGCTTCAGCAGGCGGGGCTCGACCCCCAGGCGCCCGTCGCCTCCGCCGAGCGACAGACCCTGGCGGGGCGATCCGTCGTGGTTACGGGAACGCTGGAACACTTCAGCCGGGAACAGGCTGAGGCCGCCATCTTGGCCCGCGGTGGCAAATCACCAGGATCGGTATCCAAGAAAACCACAGCGGTTGTGGTTGGCGGCGACCCCGGCGCAGCCAAGGTTGCTAAGGCGACCGAGCTGGCCATCCCCGTGATCGACGAAGCCACCTTCGCCCAGCTCCTAGCCACCGGGGATCTCCCCATTGTCGCCGATGTCCCCGATCCGGCAAGCTCCGCCACCCAGACTCCCCCCGTCGGGCCAGCACTCGAGCACCCCTGACCCAACGCCACCGCCTCGTTGTGGCTCTTCCCCTCCGCCCCCCCCGCCCCCCCC
>JANPEN010000259.1:0-2939 GCA_031422955.1 Acidimicrobiia bacterium | reverse complement strand
CGCCTGGCGGATCAGGAATTATCGAGTGGTCGAGCGATGCTGTCGACAGTTGAGGCGCTGCTCGACCTGGGCGTCATTCGCCACCGAGCGCGAGGCCGGCGAGTAGCCCCACGACAAGTTCCGGCCGTGAGAAGAACGGCGAGTGGCCCGACCGCCAGAACACGCTGTGAGTGGCCCGCGCTGCGAACACTCGTTGCGCGTCGGGGTGCAGCGCCCGGTCTTCGCTGCACACTGCGTAGGTCGACGGTGTGTGCCGCCACGCGGGCTCGATGTCCAGGACCGCCGAGCGGTCCGCGTTCATGGGCCGCAGGCTGCGCTTGGCAAGGTCGATATCGGACTGGTGGCAGTCGCCGTAGAACATCTCCTCGACCTGTTCGAGATCCGCAGCCCGAGCCCCAGACCCGGTGAGCTTCACCGCGCCGGGCAGCATGCTGGGGTAGTCGGTGATGTACGGCAGGAAGCTTTCCCCAATGTCGGTCTGCAAGGCGCACAGGTAGACGAGGTGTTCGACATCGCGGCGCCCAGCCGCAGCCCCGGAGATCACCATCCCGCCGTAGGAATGCCCGCAAACGACGAACGGTCCTTCCACGGCGTCGAACGCCGACCGGGCGGCGTCGATATCGGCGGTGAGGCCGTCGAATGGCAGCTCCACCGCCACCGACCGCACCCCGGCGTTCTCGAGGCCTTCCACGACCCGCCACCAGCACCACGGCCCGTGGTAGGAGCCCGGAACCAGGACAACCGTGCGCATCCCGCAATTCTAGAGCCAGTCAACGCCGCGGAGACTACGCCAGCAGCAAACGCCGCTCACCGCGGCCGCCTTCCGAGCTGCGTTCCCGGGCGCCTGCTGCGCTGCAGTTCGCCGGTTCCCGTGCGGGTCGAACGGCGTGCGTGTTGAGCATTAACGTGCACCGTCCCCGGTGGGACGGCGCGAGGGTCCTGCCACTGGTTGACGCTTCCCGATCTCGATGCTCCGGGACTGTGCCCTGTCCCGTGAAAGCTGCCCGTCGTCCTTGGCGCGATCTCGACCGGGACCGAACCCTCGTGTGGGACAATCGGGCCCCGGGTTTGTGAGGAGGGGGCCGATGAGCGAGACCGTGAAGTGGCGTGACCAAGTTTGGCACGAGGACCTGCTGGCGCGTATCTACGAGCCGCCAGCGGAAGCACGCGCGCTGCGCGACGGTGCCGCGGTCGTTGACGTCCACGGTGGCGCGTGGGCGCTGATGGACCGGACCCTCGGCGAGCGGTACTGCAACGCGGTGGCCGCCGCCGGGTTCGTTGTCGTGGCCGTCGATTTCCGCGACGGTCGAGTCGCCCGCCACCCTGCTGCTGTGCTTGATGTCGCGGAAGCTGTTCGCTGGCTACGCCAACAGGCCAGCCCGCTCGGCGTCGACCCGCAGCGGGTCGCGCTCAAGGGCAGCTCCAGTGGAGGCCACCTGGCGCTGCACGCCGCGCTCACCGAAGTTGACGTGCCGTTCGTGGCCGCGTTCTGGCCTCCCGTCGACCCCCTCGAGCGTTACCGCTACGCGCAAACCAAGATCGGCCAGCCCGTGCCGGAAGGTCAGACCTTCAACGCCGCCGGCCTCGTCAGCGCATCAGAGGCATACTTCGGCGATGAGGCCACAATGGGCGAAGCATCGATCTCGAAGTTGGTGCGCGCCGGCCAAGCACGATTCCTGCCGCCCGTCTGGCTCGTTCAAGCCGGCGCTGACCTCAACGTTCCCCCGACCATGATCGACGAACTCGTCGCCGATTACGCACGGGCAGGCGGAACGCTGGAGTTGACCGAATACCCCGGTGAGGTCCACGGCTTCGGTCACGGCAGCCACGACGGGGCCCTGCAGTTCCAGCAAACACTGGTCCAGAAACTCATCGCAGCCCTGCGCTAGCACCGCACCACACAGGACGCACCGACCCACGGGTCGCGCTCTATAGGCCCCCGACGCGACCACAAACGGCGATCCCCGCTCGGGACAGCTCGGGTGCAGCGCCACACAACCCCGGCCGCCAGTGACTTTCGACGGTCGCGATATGTGCGCCATGTCAACAGGCACACCGCGCAGCAGTTCGCCGGCAGTGTGCGAGTCTCGGCGACGGTCGGGTTGAGCGAATTGTGCGTCGTCGATCCGGCGGTTCGCGGCAAGATCGATCACGTTGGCAGCGCTCACATCGGGCCGTAGGAGTGCGATGCGCGCGCGCGTTCAGCAGCGTATTGGCCGCAGCAGCGCAAGCCGGGCTTCGGCCGGCCGCGCCGGGGGTTACAGTCCATCATGACCAACGACATGTTCCAGGACTTGGCCCGGCACTACACGGCGGCCTGGTGTTCGCACGATCCCTTGTCGGTGGCATCGTTCTTCGCCGAGGATGGCTCGCTGGCTGTCAATGATCAGGCACCTGCGGTGGGTCGCTCCGCGATCGCTGATATCGCACGGGGCTTCTACGAAGCGTTCCCTGACACGGTTGTCGTCATGGACCTTGCTCGGCTCGCGGGAGATCGCGCCGTGTACATGTGGACATATGAGGGCACGAACACCGGGGCTGGCGGAACCGGTCATGCCGTCCGTTTCAACGGGTGGGAGCAGTGGGTCCTCGGTGACGACGGATTGATCGCGGTCTCGGACGGTCGGTTCGATACGGCGGAGTACGAGCGACAGTTGGCCCACGGGATCTGAACGAGCGCCAGCTGCCCTGTGGCAGCACTGTCCGGGCGGCGCTGCGGGGGCACCATGGGCGGAGGGGTTCGGCGACCCTGGTGAACGTTGTTTCACCGAAGTGCCGCTCGGTGACGTCCGATATCGGCACGCCGTAGCTCACCTTTGGACCCGACCTGCGCGCTGCACTTCGGCCCTTACCGGGCGCCACATATCGCCGGCCACCAGCGACCGGAGGGCGCCCCCGAACGCCGGAACTCGGGGATCCACCACCCTCAGTGTTCACCA
>JANPEN010000258.1:0-1781 GCA_031422955.1 Acidimicrobiia bacterium | reverse complement strand
CTTCCAGGACAGTTGCGTTGATCCCCAGGTCGACCAATCGCTTGATCTGATAGATGCCGCCGACCCCGGCGCCGATTACGACCACCTCGTAAAGAGGCTGGGACCCCTGCTGGGCCTCCGCTTTGGACTCCATCACCGCTTGACTCGTCATACCCGTTGCTCCTTCGCCATCTGCCCGGCCTCCGATGCAGCCGATTCTAATCTGTGTTCGTTGCTGGGGGGGGTTGTGCTTGCAGGGGTTGTGCTTGCAGGGGTTGTGTTTGTTGGAGGTTGTGTTTGTTGGCCTGCTCGCTGTTGCTCGCTGGCTGTCGGCGGCTCGCTGGCGCTCGCGCGCCGACCTGGCGCCGCCACCTGCTGTGCGGGCTGGGTTCCCTAGGTCTAGGTGCGGCGCCAGCGCGGCCCTGGTTCTGCTTAGTGCCCCCGGCGCGGGCCGTTCCGGCTGGTGTTGGTGCCCGAGGCCGGCGGGGGGGGCAGCTTTGTTCGGTGGGTCCGGCGCGCGTTGTACGTTGCCGGTCAGCTCGGTCGCGGTTGCCGTGTGCTGGATAACGCTCCGCGCTGGCGCCGCAAGGCGTGCTGGGGAGCGGTGGCAGCACAGCGCGAGAGGTGCGCCAGCGTCGGCGTGGGAGCGCTAGCGACCCGCCGACACCCAGCGACCGACAGGGAGCTGGGCAGCAAGTACGGGCAGCAAACACAGCGCGCCAGCAATTTCAGCGACGGCGGCGGTAACGGAGGAAGAGATAGCCGTCGTCGTGCAGGACATGGCGCAGGTGCCACGCGGTGGGGTCGGCGGCGTCGGGGCCGTGAGCGAGGCGAGAGCTGGCTCCGGCCAGCATGCGGGGGCTGATGGTGAGGAAGACCTCGTCGACCAGGCCGGCGGCGAGTAGTTGTCCGTTGAGGTTCGGGCCGCCCTCGCAGACCGCGACCTGGCCCGGCCAGCGGGCGAGCAAGGCACCCAGATTGACCTGTTCCGCTCCCTCCGAGGGCGTCACCATTGAGGTGTTGGGCGCGGTGGCAAGGGCACCCAGGTCGGCCAGGCCCCCACCTAGGCCCCGGCTCACCACCACCAACTGGGTGGGAGGGCGGGGCGGGCCGTACCCCTCGGCCCGCACGGTGGCCGCGCCGACCAGGATGACGTCGGCGGCGGCGCGGGCCAAGCCCAGCACGGCCTTGTCGGTGGGATGGCCGAGGGCGCCACTCACCCCGTCCACGGCGGTGGCTCCATCAATGCTGGCGATCATCGAAACGATCACCCACGCTCGTTCCGCCGGCACCGTGTCGACCCGGTAGAAGGCAGCCAAGTTCTCGATCACGGCGCCATCTCGGCGGGTACTGCGGCCCCCCGGACGCTGTCCATGGGCGGCCACTGCCGCAAAGGCACCGTGATCGCGGAACCGTCGGCTCGGGCCAGCTCGATGGCGCCGGTGTCATCGGCCAGCCCGACGCGGTGCAGCACCACCTGCAACACCTCGGTGGCCTGCACCGCCAGCGCGTCCAGCGGCTGGTGGCGATGGCGGCGTACTCCCAGGTCGACCTGCACCAGGCTTTCGATCCCGAAGCGGCGGGAGATGTCGATGAGCAGGCCGGTCTCCACCCCGTAACCCTGCACAAAGGGGACTGCCTCCAGCACCGAGCGTCGTCCGGCCATCTCCCCGGCCAGGGGTTGACGCAGGCTGGCTAGGCCGGGGAAGAACCGCGACAACAAGGGCCGGGCGACCAGCTCGGTGACCCTGCCACCGCCGTGACCGCTGGCCGCGGTGGGCCGATCGTAGAAGCCCTTGACG
>JANPEN010000257.1:0-11680 GCA_031422955.1 Acidimicrobiia bacterium | reverse complement strand
GGCTAGCCGGCCGATCAGCCGTCTGTTCTTCGGCAAGATCTGCAATTTCGACCTACCGATCCTGGCGAACGACGAGTTCTGGGACTCTCCTGTTATCGCCGCCGTGGTCGATGACGACTACCGAGCTGACCTGGGACGCCTCGCCGCCACGACACCGGGCCTCCTCGAACGGCTCGAGGAGCTCCCGCGCGGCATGGCCCATGGTGATGCTGCCCCCGACAACCTCCTCGAGCCAGGCGATGGCACCTTGGCCGCGATCGATTGGAGCTACGCGTCGGTTGCGCCTGTTGGGAGCGACTTGGCCCAACTCCTGGCAGGGCGGGTGGCCAACGAGAACCGCAACGCGAGCCAGCTGGCCTCGCTCATTGACACGGTCCTCGACGGCTTTGTGGACGGCCTGGCCGACGGGGGAGGACCCGTAGATCCGCTTGCGGTGCACCGAGCGTTCGTTACCTACCTCGCAGTGCGCTTCGTGTTCTCCGCACTCCTCGTGGAGCCTCAAGACGACCCCACCGACCGCGACGTAAACGTGCTACTGCGGCGCCGCGCCGCCCTCGGCCGCGCCGGTCTCAACCTGGCGCTCGACCTCGCTGATAGCGGCGCAAACTGAACGGCTGGCGATACTCGAGGACGCCGGCGCCCGGGGACATTCGCCGCAGTGACCCAACGTTCGTTCAGCTCACCAGGGGTTGGGGGGGTTGGGATAGCTCTGGGCGAAGCGTACGGCCCGACCGATGTTGAGCCGGCCCCAACCGAACTCCAGATGGTGGCTATGCAGGCTCACGGCGGGGTCCCAGGGACGTACCACCGTCCCGTTACGGACGTAGTCCTTCAGTTCGATACTGCCCGGTATGGCTTGACAGGGGCTGGTGGGGGCGACCACGTCGGCACTGCGGCACAACAACGACCGGATCTGTACCGCGTTGAGAGCGGGATTGACCGAGCGCATGAGGGCGGCGGTGGCGGCCACGATGGGCGCGGCCATCGACGTACCCGTCGCCGCGGTGGGTGCCGTGCCGGTAGCGGTGGTCACACCATCGGCGTACACGCAACAGTCAACGGTGTCGCCCCGGTTGGAGCCCCCGATCAGTGGGGCGTCGGCCAGCCAGCTGAGTTCGGCGCCGTTCTGCAACTCGGTCAGCCCCACCGTGATGACCCGGGGGTGGGCGGCCAGGGGGTGGTCGGTCCAACGCGGGTCAGGCGTGGCCCGCCCGTTGCAATCCGGCCGGCTGCTGGGGGTGAGGGCGCTGATGCGTTTGCCCCGGTTGCCGGCGGCGGCCACGATGACGACGTCGAGGTCGGCGAGCTGGTGCAGGGTCTCGATGCCCAGGCTGAGGTGTGCTCCCCAGCCGCCTTCGTGGGAGAGACAGATCACGCTGGCCCCACCGTCGATGACCAGGCCCCGCAAGGCGGCCCAGTAGGCCACGTCGAAGTAGGAGCCGAGCTTGCCCACCACGTGCATGACGTTGGGGGCCACCCCCCAGCAGCCGTCCAGCCCGGTTCCGGCCAGCAAACTGTAGACCTCCATGCCGTGGCTCACGCCGGGGTCGGCCTCGATGGCAGCCAACGTGGGTAGGGCCACCAGGTTGGCCCCGGCCACGTGGGCGGAGGCGCCCATCAGCCCCCGATCGAGGCTGGCAAGCCGTACCGTGGGTGCGCCCAGGGTCTGGCCCCAGGCCGTTTCCAGTTGCATGTGGTCGAGATGGGCGCTGCGCACGGCGGTGGGGGCGGTGTAGTCGGCCAGGGACACCGCGCTGTCCTGCACCGGCGCCAGCAACTCGGCTTCGGCGTAACGCAACACGCCCTCGGCCACCAGGCGGCGGAGCTGGTCCTCGCGGCTTATCCAGTCTCCTCCGACGATGCGGATCAGGAACGTCGCCGGCGTCCATAGGGGGCGAACCAGCTCGGCCCCAAGCAGCTCCAGCACAGGGGCCAGCCCTTCGGCGTTGTCCGCCGGCCCGGGGCTGGTCTGGCTGGGGCTGGTCTGGGTCTGGCGGTTGGGTGTGGCGGCGAGGGCGATCACGTAGCGGTCGGTCAATACGGCGGTCTCGCCTGCTGAGTCCTGCACCACGAACCCGGTGCGGACCCGTTCGCTCCCGATGCCGAATCGAGCCGCCGCTTCGGCCAGCGTGGCCAAGGCGGCCTCGACGGGTTCTTCGAGGCTGCCGGTGCGGCCGAAACGAAGTTCGACGCCCGGGCGCAGCGGGCCATCCTGGGGCTCGAAGCCGGTGCCGCGGGCCAGCTCGGAACGCAGCGCGCCAGCCTCCCCGTCGGCCAACGGTGGATCGAAGCCGAGGACGACCAGGTCGGTGCGGGCCACCACCACCACCTCGCCCTGAGCCCGTCCCAAGCGGGGGGCGTCGGCCGCCACCAGCTCGAGGTCAATCGCCACCGCGGGACCGACCACCTCGAGCTGGCGCACCAGGCCGACCAGTCCCGGTTGGCTGGCCTGGCCCACCTGGCCGGTGGTGGCGGGTTGGGGAGCGGCCTGCAACCGGTAGCGTCCCGGGGGGAGTTCGCCCTGGTAGCGGCCTTGGCCGCCGGACAGCTCGATGGGGGTGGCGCCGTCGGCCTGTGCCACGACCCTGGCCGGGCTCTCATACAGCTGGCCCCGGTGCCTGAGATTGACGCGGAGCGTGGTCGCGCCGTCGGCCCGGGGCGGGGGGATCTGCAGTACGGTCGGCGGGTGGGGAGGTTCCACCCTCCCGCTCGGCCGGGGGTCACCCCCCGAGGGGTTGCCGGCGCCCGTCGTGGTCGGGACGTGGGGGACCGGTTCCCGACTCGGCACCCCCGAGGGACTGGCTGGTTGGGTGGGGCGACGGGCCCGTCGGCGCCGCAACACCCAGGCAGTCACCGCCAACCCGATCCCGACCAAGGTGGTTGAGGACAAGGACTTCGTTCTGCTCATGGCTAGATCCTCCGGCGTTCGGTCAGTAGCTCAGCGGGGGCAAGACAGGTACGGCTGGATCCACTGGGCCATCATGGGCCAGGCAGGCGGCCAAAGCAGGGAGCCACGCTGGTGTACGCCATGGGCATCGATCTAGGCACGACCTTCAGCGCAGCCGCGCTGGTGGCTGCTACCCCGGCTAGCCCCGCCATGGGTGGCGGTGTGGCTACGGCGCACATGGCCACCTTGGGCCATCGGGCCACCGCAATTCCCTCGGTGGTCTTCGCGGGGGAGGACGGCCTGCTCATCGGTGATCGGGCGGTGGCCGCCGGATTGGCCGACCCTGGCCGAAGGGCCAGCGAGTTCAAGCGCCGCCTGGGAGATTCGACGCCGCTGTTGCTGGGGGGCCGGCCTTATTCCCCCCAGGCTCTGATGGCCGCGGTGCTGGCCCAGATCGTGAGCCAGGTCAGCGCCGATGCGGGGGACCCACCGGCGGGGGTGGTGCTCACCCATCCGGCCAACTGGGGTCCGTTCAAACGGGCCTTGCTCGATGACGTGGTCCGCCTGGCCGATTTGGCGGGTCTGGGCGTTTCCTTCGTGACGGAGCCCGAAGCCGCCGCCACCTGGTACGCCACCAACAACCGCCTGGCCGAAGGGGCCACGGTGGCGGTTTACGACCTGGGCGGGGGTACCTTCGACACCGCTATCTTGCATCGCGAAGGTCAGGGGTTCGCGGTGGTGGGGCGCCCTTCTGGCATCGAACACCTTGGCGGCATCGACCTCGATCATGCGGTGTTGCGCTGGGTGGTCCAGCAGGTGGGCGTTGACGCGGCCATGGCCCGTCCGGCCGATGCCCAGCAGCGCATCGCCCGCCAACGAGAGGCTTGCGTGCAGGCCAAGGAGGCGCTTTCCAGCGAGCGCTCGGTGGCGGTGACCAACTGGTTGACCGATTCGCCGGCGGCGGTGAGGCTGGACCGGTTGACCCTGGAGGCGCTGGTCACACCGCTGGTGGAGCAAACGGTATCCGTGTTGCGCCAGACCATTGAGAGCGTCGGCGGGGCGGGTGTGGTAAACGCCGTCTTGCTGGTCGGAGGGGCCTCGCGCATGCCCCTCATTGCCGCTCGCCTCTCGGAGTTGCTGGAGCGACCGGTGACGGTGGACACCCATCCCAAGAACGCGGTGGCCCTCGGCGCAGCCTGCCTGGCCCGGGATCGGTTGAACCGAGTCAGCCCGCACAACCTGGTGAGCGGCTCGATTTCGGGCCAGCCGGTCGGGGGCGACTCCATTTCCTCGCCGGTCCTGAGCCTGGCTCGACGCCAGCCGGCCCTGCCGCCCGCCGGTCCTCGTTCGGGCATTCGCCGCGGTGGGGCGGTGGCCGTGGGCGTGGTTCTGGCTGGGTTCGGGATCGTGGGGGTAGGGATGGTCGCAGCGGGGATGGGCTGGGCGGGGATGGGCTGGTTGCCCGTGGGCCGTTCCTCCGAACGCGAGGGCAGCGTCCTGGCCAGCGAAGACGCCAGCATCGTGATCGAGGCGCCGCCGGGCTGGCGGCTCTTTCAGCACGATCAGCCCTGGGAGTTGGCGACGGGGGCGGGCAGTGCCCCGGTCTGGCTGGGACCCCAGCAGGTGCTGGCCATGCCGGGGGCGGCAACCGAGCTGCCAGGAGGGGTGGTGCAGGACAAGCGTCCATCGCTGCTGGTGGCCATCGCCGGCCCGGAGTGGACCCAGGATCGGGCGGCCGAGCTGGCGGCGACCTACCAGGAGGACGCCTGGAATCGGGTAACGGGTGAGGCGGCGTTGCTGTGCCCCGAGCCCGGGCGCCCCTTTCCGGTGGCAGGTCGCGCCCTGCTCACCCAGGAACTGGCCAACTGTGACCGCCGCGTCGAAGGCGGCTTTCTGGTCCAGGTACGGGCCCAGGACGGCCGGCTGGTGCTGCTGCTGGCTCGTTACAACCGCACCGTTGGGTTCAGCTCCGAAGATGCCGCGGAGCTGTTGGATCAAGTCACCGTGCAGCCCCGCCTCGCCGGCTGAGCGGTCTCACCGCGAGCCGCGGGAGGCTGGGTCGCGGCAGTTTCAGTCGCGGGCGTTGGGCCTGGCCGGCGATGACGACCACAGCCAGGCCGAGCGCTCCCACCAGCAGCATGACCACCATCACTGCCCCGAGGTTGTCGATCCCCCGATCATCGGCACCATCGGACCCAGCTCTCAGTGCGGTAGCCGTTCCATACGGTATGGAACTATCTATCTCCGTACCGCTCAGGATGTCACCCCTCAGGGTGACGCCGTTCGGACGCATACCGTTCGGTGTGGTACTAGAGAGTATGTCGAGGTTGGCCGCTTGACTGAAGGTGTCGGTGGGGGTGATGGCGCGCGGGTCAAGGCGCAGCCGGGTTGCTGGTCCGGTGGCCGGGGAGCCCAGCGTCGGGGTTGCATCGGCCGCGGTAAGGTCGGCGGCCGTATCGGCACCGGCGACCGGCCCGGCTGGGAGACCGAGGTCGAGGGCAGCAACGGCGTCGAGGGCAGCGGCTGGGTCTGCTTCGCCTACTCGAGCTGGATCGGGTTCGACGCCTTGGCCGGGGGCAAAACCCGCCGGGTCCGACTCTGCGGTGGTGGATGCGGGCCTCTTCGGGATCGGTGTCGGGGCGGCGCTGGCGTTGGCGCTCGTGTCAGTGTTGGCGGCGACCTCGGGACCTAACCAGACGCAATCGGGGCCAGGAGCACCCCGGCAGTAGGTGCGCAGCGCCGATGCAGCCACGCGGCAATGGCGGTTGCTGGCCGGGGCGGCTGAGCAGGTCACCAGGTAGGAGGCCGCCGTCTCCCCACATCCGGGGGCGGCGAAGGTGGGGCTGCAGCTCACCACCACCTCGGCCAGCTCAGCGCACTCGTTGCGGCCGGGATCGAGGTCGCATTGCTCGGCCAGGTTGGCCCATCGCTCGCGGCGACTGGCGCAGGCCTGGCTCTCGGGAAGCCCGACATCGCACGGGTTGCTGGCCGGCAGGCCTGCGTCCCCGCACGCCGGGACGGTGCCAAGGTTGGCCGGGGTGGTGTCGGGGGCGGTGTCAGCGCAGGCCGGAGGCGTGCCCGGGAGCGCCACGCTGGGCACCGGTGCGCTCGAGGGCGGTGCGGTCTGGGGTGGGTTGGCGGCCTGGGCGCCGGCCTGGCTCCAGAGGGAGGCCAGCAGCGCGATCAGGACCGCGGTCGATGCGGTCAGTCGCCGACGTCGGGGGGCCGAGGAGGTCACCGAGGAAAGAGCGCCCGCAGCGGGTGGTGATACCAGCGCCGATGCTGGTTCCCTCCGCGGGACGGCCAGGCGAGGGCCCGTCCCTTTCCTCGCCTTAGGGCTCAGGGCTCAGGGACTCATCGGTACTGGGCCCTTCGAGGTCCTGGCCCGGGTGATCAGGCTCGTAGAGCCCGGTATCGGCGGGGTCCTCGCTCAGGTGGGTGGGCGCCGGATGCCCAAAGGCATCGACTTGGGATTCGTGGCCGGGTTCGGGTGGTTGGAGCGACCGGCTCAAGGCGTCGTTCAGAGGGTCGGGAGCGGCGGGGGGGCGTTGCTGGTCGGTGGGATGATCGTTGGGGCGTAGGGCGTTCTCGCGTGGACCGAGGTCGTGGCCATGGTCGCCGCTGGCAGCCAGGCCAATCCCCACTCCATCCGGCCACGGGCCGGGATGGTCGGCGTCGGGATGGTCGGCGTCGGGTCGGTCGGGGCTGGGTCGGTCGGGAATGGGGCCAGGCTCGAGTGGGATGCTGGCGTCGGGGCCATGGCTGGCTGGGCCGACCTTGGCCGGAACGGCGGATCCGGTGCCGAAACGATCGTCGGGGTTCGGGGCGGCGGACTGGGTGGGAGCCACGGCTACCGCCCGATCGCCGGAGGCGGTCACCACGTTGGTCGAGACCGACACGGATCCCCCGGCATGGATCTCCTGGTTGGAAGTCGTGCTGATCGAGGTGGTGCGCTGGTCGAACGTGCGCTGATCAAGCACCGTGGTGCGAGCATCGATGGCGGTCACCCGCACCTGGGTCGGCTCGGTCCGCAGAGCGGGTGCCGCCTCCGGCGAGACCGTCTCGAGCGGGGCCGCCAGCGGAGCTCTGGGCTGGGCCTCCCGCACGGCGGACCAGCTGGCCGCCGGCGGGCAGACTTGGCCCTGGCCCAAGGCGAGCGAGCCGAAGCCAGCGGCTGGGTCCTGGCCACCCTCGGCGGATGCCGCGCCCCGGTCGGGCTGGGCGGCGGCGGGTCGGGCCGGACCCATGAGGGCGGTGAGGCCGGCGGCGGGCAGGTACTGGGCCAGGCGCTCGGCGGCTCGACGAGAAAGATCGGTGAACATGGTGGCCTCACTTGGCAGCAGGGACCCGGGCTTGGGCCGGACAGGGCGAGAGGGGTGACAGGGGTGAATACCGCGGCCGTCGTGACCCGGGGTGGCAGGGCGAACACCGCCGAACCCCGGGCCGGGAAACCGATGAATCGAGCCACTCCGCAACATGCCAATCAGTATGTAGATCGACTGTTCAGTATGTTCTGTATGTTCAGTATGGGGCGAGGTGGACGAGGGATTGCGGTCAGATCAGAAGCCGTGGTCCACGACGTAGGAATCCCACACGTTGGTGATCACCGAATGGTCCTCGTGCAGGTCGAAGTCGAGGTCAAGGTCGAATGCCTGTGACGAGTCGGTGGTGCGCGATTCGTCGTGCAGTTGGTTGGCCTCATTGTCCGCGCCCACCTGGTTGGCCAGTTGCACATCTCCGGCGTGTTTGATGGTGGTGTCGATGTCGGCCCCGGTGGCGGCGCCGCCGCCCAGCGCGACCGCAGAGCCCTCGTAGGCCCGGATGTCCAAGTCGTCGCTGTGGACCTGGGAATGGCCGAAGGCGGACTCGGTGAGCTGGGAGTCCTCGATGTTGTACTGCTCGCCGCCCACGTTGACGTCCCCCGCATCCTGAACCACGGTGCCGCCGGCGCCGTAGTTGGTGGCGTTGTCGTCCCCGATCACGCCCAGGTTGTCGCCGGTGACGATGGTGGTGCCGGGCAGGTTCACGTTGTTGAGGGCAACGGCGGAGGGGCCCGAGGCGGTGGTGGTGTCCCAGTTCTGTTCAACGTTGCCCATGGAGGACACCAATCCAAAGAACGTCTGGCCGATGGTGGTGGAAGGAAGCATCTGCATGACCGCATCTCCTTGTTTCTCGAAGCCGCCAGGGGAGCGGGTTCGACGAGGGTCACGGTACGGACCGGCGGCGGTGCCTTCGTCCGGGGGATCCCCCAAACCGTGGGGGTGAACATGGGGGATGTTCCGGGCGAGGGGTGGGTGGCGGTGCGCCTACGGTTGAACCATGGTCCAGGCAACGACGTCCTCACCCATGGCACCTCCGCCGCCGTCTCCGCTGCTGGCGTCGTCTCTGCTTGCGTCGTCTCTGCTGACGGGGCTGGTCGAGCTGACCGGGCGGGCCTGCCTTGCCTATCGTCGGGGGGATCTCGCCGCCCGGCTCGAGGCCGCCGCCCAGGATCAGCGCAACCGTCAGGTCACGGTGGCGGTGGCGGGGGATTACAAGCAGGGCAAGAGCTCGCTCATCAACGCGTTGGTCGGCTACTCGGTCTGTCCCGAAGACCTGGATCGGGCCAGCCTGGTGCCCCTGCGGCTCCGCTACCGCGACCATACCGAGGCGTTTGTTGCGTACCGCGACGGCGCCGGCGAGCTCGCCCAGGTCCCGCTGGGCTTTGATCGACTGGCTGATCATGTTGCCCCCCGCTTGGGCCAAGCCCTCGGCGATGCCGGCAGCGAGCGCGAGCTCGGCCCAGTGGTGGCGGCCGAGCTAGGGGTTCCCGCCGCAGGACTGAGGGGCGGGCTGAGTCTGGTCGACTGTCCCGCTGCCGGTGGGCTGGGGGCCATGGGCCGGATGCAATCTCTCACCCACATCGCCGGTGCCGCCGCCTTGTTTTACTGCGTGGACGCCACCAGCGAGCTGAGTGACATCGACCTCAACCTGTTGCAGTTGGCCACCCGTGTCTGCCCGCTGGTGGTCCTGGTGCTGACCAAGATCGATCTGGTGCCGGCCTGGCGCGATGTCTATGAACGCAACCACCAACGACTGGCGGAGGCCACCGCCAGCGCGATGCCTGGCGAGGCAGATCTTCGTGGCCTCCCCCAATTGGCGGTGTCGGCTCGCCTCGCTGCCCACGCCTGGTCCAGCGGTGACCCCGAGCTGGCCCGGCTGAGCGGGATGGAGGAGCTGACCACCTTTCTGCAGCATGCGGTGCTGGATCGAGCCGGGTTCCTCGCCCAGCGCAGCGTGTGGGTGGAACTGGCCTTCAGCGTTGATCAATTGACCCAGCAACACCAGGCCGAACTGCTCGCCCTGCAGGATGGGGCCGCGGCGGTGACCCGCCAAGCGGAACTGGAGGCAGCGGCGCAGCGGTTGGGACTGCTGCGGGAGGCGGCGGCGCGGTGGCAAAGCGTCCTGGCCGACGGCGTGGCCGACCTAAGCGCGGACATCGACCATGACCTGCGCGACGGTCTGCGCCGCATCGGGCGAGAGGCGGAGGACACCCTCGACACCGAGGATCCCCTCGACGTATGGGACACCTTCGAGCCGTGGCTCTACGGCCAGGTTGCCGCGGTCGTGGCGGAAAACTTCGCCCAACTGACCCTTCGCACCAGCGCGTTGGCCGAGCAGGTGGGCGCGTTGTTCCAGGCCGAGCTGGAGGCGGTGGTCCCGCACTCGCTGCCGGCCCTGGACGCGGCCGCAGTGGTGGCTACCGTGCCGGTCGACGCCTCGGTCAGCTTGCGTCGAATGAGCGCAGGCCAGCGAGCCTTCGCCGCCCTTCGGGGGAGCTACGGCGGCGTGCTCATGGCCAGCTTCGTGTCCCATCAGTCCGCCGCCCTGATGATGTTGGGACCACCGGCGGCCGCGCTGATGGGCCTCCTCATGGGGAACAAGGCGGTCAAGGACGAATCGGAACGACAGCTCGTGCAGCGCCGCCATATGGCCAAGCTGGCCCAGCGGCGCTACACCGAGGAGGTCTCCTTCGTGGTTGGCAAGTACAGCCGTGATCATCTGCGGCGGGTGCAACGGGCGTTGCGGGACCATTGCCTGGCGCAGGCGGAGACGTTCGAGCGGACCTCTCGTGCGTCCCTTGAGCAGCTGCGGGGCGCGCTGGACGCCGACCAGGCCCAGCGCCGAGCCCGCCAGGCCGACGTGAGCGAGGAATTGCGCCGCATCGCCAGCTTGGCCCAGCGCATCGGGGCGGCCGCCGCCGCCGCCACTTCGGTCGGCCCCATCGAGTCCGCTGAGCTGGCTCATGTCGGCTGAAGGTTCCCTCGACGAGCTGGTCGGCGAACTGCTGGTCGAGGTCCAGGGCTGGGTGGGGCAAGGCTCCGAGGACCTCGTCCAGCTGCGTCGGGACCATGCCGACGTGTTGACGGTGGCCTTAGCGGGATGGATGAAAGCGGGTAAATCCACCCTGCTCAACGCCTTGCTGGGCGAGGCGGTGGCCGCCACCGACGCGGGGGAATGCACCCGGGTGTTGACCTTCTACCGCTACGGCCCCGTTCCTCGGGCGGTGCTGTGGTTGCGCTCAGGCCGACACCAAGAGCTGCGCTTGAGCCAACGTGGCGAGGGGGCCGGCTTCGACGCGGATTTGGACGGGGTGGCTGCGGACGCCGTCTCCCGGCTGGAGGTCAGCTGGCCGGCGGCCCCCCTCGCTCGGCTGTGCCTGGTGGACACCCCCGGCTTGTCTTCACCCACGCCTGGCTTGTCGGCTCGTACTCGCAGAGCCCTACAGGGTGAGCTGGCCGGGGTGGCCCTTGATGCCGTTATCTATCTGGTGCGCCACCTGCATCCGGCCGATCTGGCCTTCCTGGAGGCCTTCGCCGTCGCCCCCCGGGCCGACGCCGGTCCGGTCAACGCCCTGGCCGTATTGGCCCGAGCCGATGAGATCGGCGCCGGCCACCTCGATGGCATGGCCGCCGCCGCCGCGGTGGCCCAGCGCTATCGGGCCGAACCCCGGCTGCGTCGGTTGGTGCAAACGGTGGTCCCCGTGGATGCCCGCTTGGCCTGCGGGGCCGTGGCCCTCCACGATGATCATCGCCGGGACCTGGCCATGCTGGCCGGGCTCGACCCAACCCGGTTGGCCCGCCTGTTGTTGTCAGCGGAGCTACTGGTTCGCTCGGCGGATAGCCCCGGGTCGGACCCCTTGGAGTTGGCCCCGCTGCGGCGGGCGGGCCTGGTTGAGCTGTTGGGCCTTTCGGGGTTACGGCTGGCGGTGGGCCTGGTACGGGCTCAGCCTCAACTCGCTACCGCAGGGCTGAGCCAGCAGTTGCGCGAGCGCAGCGGCATCGGGGGCGTCGAAACGTGCCTGGCTGAGCAGTTCAGCAGTCGGGCTCGGCTGCTCAAGGCCAGGGCCACCCTTGTTCGCCTTGAGCGCCTGTCACGAAAATGGCCAGACGAGCTCGGGGCTCGTTTGGCCGTGCGGGTAGAAGCACTGTTGGCCAACGCCGCCGAACTGGCCGAGCTGGGCGAGCTGAACCGCCTCCGGCGGGAGCCGTCATGGTTCGGGCCACCCGAGCTATCCGACGCTGAGCGCTTGGAGGCGGACCGGGTGCTGGGTGGCAACGGCCGTGATCCTGGCATCCGCTTGGGGTTGGCCAGCGAAACCCCCGTCGGGCCCGACGTCTGGTTGCGGGCCGCCACCGAGGTGGCCGGGCGCTGGCGGGTCAAGGCCGAGGGGTCCTCCTCGAGCATCGAGGTGGTGCGCCTGGCCCGGGTGGTGGTGCGCGCCGCCGAGGGGTTGGCGGCCGGAGCTGGCGC
>JANPEN010000256.1:0-3979 GCA_031422955.1 Acidimicrobiia bacterium | reverse complement strand
CCCATGCTCATCGAGATGTATCTCCAGGGCCGCTTCGATCTGGAGCGTTTCGTGTCAGAAATCATCACCCTCAATGACGTGGAAGCGGCCTTCCACAAGATGGAAAAGGGCGAGGTGCTGCGCTCGGTGGTCATCATCTAGTTATGTGGTCCATCCAGTCACGCCTGGGCGGCCGGGCGGCCGAGGAGGTCCTTGAGCGCGTCCATGAAGGTGATCGGGCTGGCGCCCTTCTCCTGCAACCGCTCATTTCCGGGCCCTTCTCCCAGTCCGCGCCATACCACGACTCGGCCGAACCCTTCCTTGAGCGCCTCGACCGCACCCGACCAGGTTCCACCCGTGTCGGCCTCGCTGGCGACGACGACGGTGAGGACGGACTGGGCATACACGAGTTTGTTGCGACCCATGGCGTTTCCTGCGCTGAACGGGGCGTCTGGACTGAAGGGCGTGCACAGGACGGTAGTTCCGCGGTGCACGGCGCGGCGGATTTCTGGACGCTTGAGTTTGCGCGTGAGCGAATCCGCCAGGACTCCAACGACCGTTCCACCCGCCTGCAATGCCGCGTTCATGGCGAGCTGGTCGACCCCTCGGGCCCCGCCCGACACGACAGCCAGACCCAGCATCGCGGCGCGTTCTCCGGCCTCCCGCGCAACCTGGCCACCGTCGGCGGACACCTCCCGGCTTCCAACAACGCCCACCCCATCACGGTCGAGCAGTTCGACGGTGCCGGCCGCGTAGAGCAGGGGCGGCGCCTTGGTCCCGAGGCGGGCGATGAATCGCGGTGGGTAGTGGTCCTCGAAGGGGGTGAGCACCGAGAGGCCTGACTGGTCGAGCCGCTCGAGCTCAAAGGCCATCGCCGTCGCCCGATCGAGCAGCGCAACGATCCGGGCGGAGAGATCCGAGCCGAGCCCATGCCCTTTGGTCAGATCGGCGGCGGGTTGGCCCAACAGCACGCTCGGCTTACCGATGTGGTGGCAAAGCCTCCAGAACTCCGCCGCCTTGAGGGGAAGGAGCCCATCGCTGGCGAGCCGGCTGACGAGAAGGATCGTGGCTAGTGAGTCCTCCTGCCTCACGCGACGGACCTCCCGGCGGTGTCGGCCAGAGCAAACGGAAAGACCGATCCCGCGCCAGCCTCCAGCAGCTTCCAACCAATCGCGGTCATCGTCCACCTCGAATCGACAACATCGTCGAGCACGAGCACCGGGCCTGAGGGAATCGACGTGGGGATCTCATAAGCGCCGCGAACGTTGCCGTATTGCTGGGCGCTGTTCCGCATCGCCATTTGGGGGCTGGTATCACGCACCTTCACCAGCACAGCTTCGCAGGGCAGTCCGAGCGTTGCCGCTAACCGGCGGGCAAAGTCCGACATCAGCTCCGGGTGACGCAGAGACGGAACGAACGTCACCCAGGTTGGAGCGGGGCTTGGCCGCCAGCGCCCCTGGATGAGATCGGCGGCGGCGACCACGAGCTGCTCATCGAAGCGCCCATCGACCTGTTTCGCGGAGCGCACGAGGCTCCCCCAACCTCCATCACCCCACACGGCCAGGGCCCGACCCGGCTGCAGGACATGGTCAGCGGCGATCCGGGTTCGGTCAGGGAGCTGCTTGCGGGGTTCGATTACCCGTTCGGCGGTGCGGAGGTAGTCGATTGCTTGCTGCAGGACGGCGGGCTCGAAACTCACGACGAGGCTTTCGCCGCTGCAGTTGTCGCAGCTGCCGCACCGGTCGGCGCCCACATCGTCGAGATAGCTACGTAGGAGCTGCATGCGGCACCCCTCCGTTGCGGCGTAGGTGGCCATCTGGGACTGCTCGGCCCGGCGGAGGGCCGTGACCGACGCCACCCGATCGTGATCGAATGCCCAGTTGCGCAACGTTCGCAACCACTTGCTGCCGTCTCGCTCAACGGCTCCTTCGACCTCGAGGGTCTTCAGCAGCAACTCCAGCTGACTCGGCCGTACGTTCACCGCTTCAAGCAGCTCAACGGTGGACACGGCCTCGGCCCGCTCCTGGAGGAGCCCGACGACACGCTCGGCGAGATCGGCCGGAGGGAACGCTGATCGGATGAAGTAGTCCTGGATGTCGGCGTCTTCCGCTCCGCTCATGAGGATGCCGTGGGACTCGGTCAAGCCGCGACCGGCCCGCCCTACCTGCTGGTAGTAGGCAATGGGAGAACCGGGCGACTGGTAGTGCACGACGAAGGCCAAATCCGGCTTGTCGAATCCCATGCCGAGCGCTGAGGTGGCCACAACGACCTTCAGTTCGTTGTCGAGGAGCCGCTTCTCGATACCCGGTCGCAGATTGGCGTCGGTGTCCCCGCTATAGGCGACGGCCTCGATGCCCTTCGAACGAAGCCAGCCCGCCACGCGTTCGGTGTCCGCAATCGTGAGGCAGTACACGATCCCCGTGCCGGGAAGTCGAGGAAGCATCTCCGCCAGCCAGGCCATCCGCTCGGCCTGGGTTGGTAGGTCGAGTACGTGAAGCCGAAGGCCATCACGGCCCAGCGCACCCCGCACCGGAGCAAACCCGGAACCCAGCTGGGTCGTCACATCACTGACCACTCGGTCGTTGGCGGTGGCTGTGCAGCAGAGCACGGGGACGCCAGTGGGCAGCAGGTCCAGCACACGAACGAGCCGCCGATAGTCAGGACGGAAGTCGTGGCCCCAATCGGAGATGCAATGGGCCTCATCAATGACCAGCAAACCGCTTCGGCGACCCACTTCGGGTAGAACGTTGACGCGGAACTTGGCGTTGGCCAGACGCTCCGGCGAGATCAGCAAGATGTCGACAACTCCGGCTTCGAGCTGCTCGAGGACAACGTCCCACTCGGCACGGTTGGCGCTGTTGATGGTGGCGGCGCGGACACCCATACGCTCGGCCGCGTCGATCTGATTGCGCATCAGGGCGAGCAACGGTGACACCAGCAGCGTCGGTCCCGCGCCGCGGTCGCGCAGCATTCGGGTGGCAATGAAGTAAACGGCGCTCTTGCCCCATCCCGTTCGCTGCACGAGAAGCAAGCGTTGTCGATCCGAGACAAGACGACGGATCACGCCGAGCTGATCGCCGCGGAACTGACTTGTCGGGTCTCTCGTCAGTGTGCGGAGCAAAGCCAGGGCTTCTTCTTCGATTGCCCCGCTCATCGAACTCCGCGCGCTGCCATGAAGCGATCGTAGGCCGAGGGTGTGACAACGATGGCGGGGGTGGAATCAGGGGTGGTCTTTCTTCAGTTTTGGGCGTGGCGCGCCGAACTAGCCAACATGAGTGTGCCTGCGCCGAGCGGAACCCTGGCCACCTCGGTGGAAACCCTCCTAGAGGCCATGGACCGCCTGCCCAGCCAAGGCAACGTGGCCCTGCGGGTGCTGTGGATGGCCGATGACCCGATGACCGGGCTGCACGATCTGGCCAGGGCGGTGGAGGCGGACCCGGTGTTAGTCGCCCGCCTGTTGCACCTGGCCAACTCGGCCTATTACAGCCCTCGGTCTGCCATCGGGACAGTGGAACGGGCCATCACCCTGTTGGGCTTCGCCACCGTGCGCACGGTGGCCACCGTGGTGGCCTGCGGGCTTGGCTCCGGTGCGGCGGTTCCCCAGGGGTTCTGGCAGCACGCCTCCGCCACCGCCAACGCGGCCCAGCTCATCGCCTGGCGGTTCGGGATCCCCACCGGAGACGCCTTCACGGTCGGCCTCCTGCACGACCTGGGTCGGGGCTTGCTTCACGTGGCCGACCCGGTGCAGTCCGCCGAGATCGACCTGGAGTTGGCGCGAATAGCGGCCCTGGCAGCGCCCGGCTCGACCGATCCCACCGAAACCGCGGCGACCGCGCCGGGCAATGATCGCCTCCAGCTGGAACGGACCTGCTTCGGCATCACCCACGCCGACGCCGCCGCTCGGGTCATGACCTCGTGGCGGTTTCCCGCCGTCATGGTCGAGGCCATTGCCCACCACCACGGCGGCGTCGACGCCGCACCTTCGGACATGGCACGCCTC
>JANPEN010000255.1:0-1640 GCA_031422955.1 Acidimicrobiia bacterium | reverse complement strand
GCGCGGAAATGCAGCGGGCTTTCCGCCCCCGGTTTCACCAGATTCAACGAGGCACTGGCGCAATCGGCGAGTTCCAACACGATGCGCGAACCCACGTTCTGGAGCCACCACAGGTCACCCCGCGGGAGAAACCGGCCGACGATTCGGTGCATGTAGGGATTGTCGTCAATGACGACATCGCCCATTCTGCCGAAGGACAATTCGCTGGAGGCAGCCACGTGGCGGGTTTCACCGGCGAATCCAACGGCCAACGATGAGCCAGGCCGGCGCGGCACGCCGCGTTGTTCATTCCTCGCCGGGCGTGCGTCGCCCATCAATCCCCCCCATGGCCACGAAAACTCAATCGCACGGGCAGCCCAGGTGAGGCCGCCTCTACGCCGCAGCCTAGCGCAGCGGGGGGTTTCGCCCCCGCGCTGCGCCCGGCCGTGCCCCATGGCCAGCCCGATCAATGGTGGTGCAAGTCCACCCCACCTCGCGCCCGGGCCTGCCTCAGCAGCGACCTTGCCCTAATCGCAAGGCTTGTCACGAAGTTGATAAATATTCGACATAAAGCCACCCACCGACTACCGATCGAGCGTTCCAAAGAACCACGCCAATGCAGACCAAACGCCGTTAGCTAGACATACGTCAAGCTTTCCGGACTGACATACGGGGCTTCGTGCCCCTCTTGGCGCCGCATGGTCCCGGCATACACCCTCGGGATTAGAACAACGTCCCCTGAACCTGGCCGACCGACTCCTCGACGCCGTACACGGG
Source organism: Acidimicrobiia bacterium (assembly GCA_031422955.1). Taxonomy (GTDB): domain Bacteria; phylum Actinomycetota; class Acidimicrobiia; order Acidimicrobiales; family CAIXPF01; genus CAIXPF01. The sequence goes on along the minus strand of JANPEN010000255.1, from coordinate 884 downwards.
CCCGCTCGAACCCACGTCCGCCTGGCGGTGCGCGGCGGCTTGCTGATCGCGACCCCAGGTGCGGACCCGTTCGTTGGCGTCGGTCTCCGCGGACGCCAGTGCAGCCGGCAGATCTCGTGCCGCTCGGCGCCGGAGGCCCGCCAACCGAACGACCACATCGGTCGACGCGATCGCTGCTGATTCGATGTGACGCGCGGCCGGTTCGGGCACCGCATCTGCGGCGTCGCACCGCGTGCTTGTACAACCCGGGCCACCGTTTGACGTCGCCGGTGGCAATGCCCTGACGATTGGTTCGACGAGGAGTTCAGCATCGTCATCAGCGGTGACGAGGACCCCAACGATTCTGACGGGTTGCCCGAGGACGAGGACGAGTCGCCGGGACCGGCAGTCGTGCGGCGGCGAGTGTCCGTCGATGCTCGGCGGTGGGCGGTACACCGGCTCGTGACCGCGAAATCGGCCAAGCGTTCCTCGGCTGTGTACCGCATGCGGCGAATCTATCCGAGCGCCATTCCGCGGGTGCGGCCCTCTGCGTCTGACGTACTGGGGCGAGAGGCCGCGGGTTCCCCGGAGGATACCGAACTGGGCCTGTGACAGAGTGAGCGTTGCGCCGGTGGCGATCACTCGCCGGCCACGAGACAGGGGGTACGCGCATGAAGGTGGACCTGATCGCGGCGGGAACGCGCATGACCGAGGCCGGTGAGTTGGCACGCCAGGTGCGCGACGGCGGGTGGAGCGGCATCGCCTTCGCCGAAGGCGGGCGGACCGCATACCTCTCCTGCGGAGCCGCTGCCTTGGCCGTACCCGAGCTGGAGTACACCACCGCGGTCGCCTTGGCCTTCCCCCGCAGTCCCATGACCACCGCCGGAATCGCCTGGGAGTTGGCC
>JANPEN010000254.1:0-5849 GCA_031422955.1 Acidimicrobiia bacterium | reverse complement strand
CTCACCCCGGTGGAGGACCCTTCCCGCTTCGGGGTTGTCGCCATCGACGCCACCGGGCGAGTGGAGGCGTTCATAGAAAAGCCCGAAAGGGACATGGCCCCCAGCAACTGGATCAACGCGGGGACCTACGTGTTGCAACCGAGTGTGGTGTCTGCCATTCCCGAAGGGCGCAAGGTGTCCATCGAGCGGGAAACCTTTCCCGCCCTGGTGGCGGCGGGCAGTCTGTACGCGGTGCAGTCCACCGCCTCCTGGGTCGATGCGGGTACCCCTGCCAGCTATTTGGCCGTGCAGCTGGACCTGGCCCGCCGCACCCACTGGCAGCCGGGCCAGGTACACGTGCATCCCTCGGCCCGGGTGCAAGACAGCGTGTTGGGCGACGGCGTGGTGCTGGGGCCCAACGTGGTGGTGCACGGTTCGGTGATCGGCGCCGCCTCCGTGGTCGAGGCCGGGGCCACGGTGACCGGCTGCCTGGTGGGAGACAACGCGCTCGTCGGCACCGGTGCTGTGCTCGACGCCTTGTGTGTGATCGGCGACGGTGAGGTTATTGCTCCTGGTGCTCGACTCCACGCCGTCTGCGTTCCCGCCGGCTGAGCCGCTGACCGGCCGTCGGGAGCCGTCGACGGGTTGTGCGGGTCGTTAGCCTGACCGGATGCCTACCGTTCTGGTCACCGGCGGCGCCGGGTTCATCGGCAGCCACACCTGCGTCGAGTTGCTCGGTGCCGGCTACGAGGTCGTTGTCATCGACAACTTCGCCAACAGCTCCCCCAAGGCCCTCGACGCGGTGCAAGCCCTGGCCGGCCGGGCGCCGATCGTGGTGGTGGGAGACGCCGCCGATCGCGAGGTGCTGGACCAGATTTTCGCCCAGCACCCCATCGACAGCGTGATCCATTTCGCCGCCTTCAAAGCGGTAGGGGAATCGGTGGCGGAGCCGCTGCGCTACTACCAGAACAACCTCGGTTCCACCATCGCCATGTTGGGGGCCATGCAAGCGGCGGGCTGCCGACGCTTGGTGTTCTCCTCCTCCTGCACGGTCTACGGGGATCCCGACCAGGTCCCTATCGTGGAAATGTCGCCCCTGCGGGCGGTCAACCCCTACGGGCGGACCAAGCTGGCCAGCGAGGACATCATGCGGGACCTGGCCGCCAGCGACCCGACGTGGCGCATCATCCTGCTGCGCTACTTCAACCCAGTGGGCGCCCACCCTTCGGGCCAGCTGGGCGAGGACCCCAGGGGGGTACCCAACAACATCATGCCCTTCCTCATGCAGGTGGCCGTCGGGCGCCGGGATTGCCTTTCGGTATTCGGCGGGGACTACCCCACCCGCGACGGCACCTGCGTGCGGGACTACATTCACGTGGTCGACTTGGCCCGCGGCCATCTCGCCGCCCTCGACGTGATCGACGAACTGGCCGCCGGCTGCCTCGCCCTCAACTTGGGCACGGGCACCGGTACCACCGTGTTGGAGCTGATCAAGGCGGCCGAGGAAGCCATTGGTCGCCCGGTCAAACACCAGGTGGTCGCCCGCCGACCCGGCGACGCGGTTGAGGTCTACGCCGATCCCGCCGTGGCCAACGCCTTGTTGCGCTGGCAGACCACCCACGATGTGCACGACATGTGCCGCGACCACTGGAACTGGCAGTCCCTGCATCCCTTTGGATTCGGGTCCGCCGATTGACCGCTGACGGTGCCGCCCGGCCTCGCCCCGCCTCGGAATTGACGGCTCCCTGGCGGTTTACCGTGGAACCTGATGGGTAGGCCACGCCCATGTCTGCGCTGCGTCTGTTCGCTCGTCCGGCTTTGGCCGGGTTCTTCGTGATCGGGGGGATCGACGCCTTCCGTCATCCCAAGGAGGCGGCCGAAGGGATCGATCCCAACGCCTTGGCCTTGGCCCGCCGCCTCGGGCTGCCCGATGAGCCCGTGCAACTGGCCAAGATCAACGGGGTCGTGCAAGCGGTGGCGGGAACCATGCTGGCCTTCGGGCGCTTTCCCCGCCTGGCCTCGGGGGCGCTGATGGCCACCATGGTGCCGGCCAACCTGGTCGGCCCGCGCTACTGGGAGGCCACCGATCCCGAGGTCCGGGCCCGCCAGAAGATGCAGTTCCTCAAGAACCTGGCCTTGGGCGGCGGGTTGTTGTTGGCCGTGGCGGACACCGCCGGCCGGCCGTCGCTGAGCTGGTGGGCCCAGCGTGGCGCCCACCGCGCCGGCTTGGCCGCCGCTGGCGTAGCCGCGACGGCCACCGACGCGGTCAGTGGCGTGGCCGGCACCGCTTCGGGGGTTGCCTCCGGCGCGGCGGCCGGGGTGGTCGGCGCGGTTAGTGCCCTGGAGCAGCTGGTCACGGACCCGCGGCGCTCGCGGCGCAACCGCCGGCGCTTCTCCAGGGCCGCTAACCGGGCCGCTCACCGGGCCGAATCCGCCGGGGCGGTCCTGCGGGACGGCGCCAGTACCTTGCGGCGCGAAGGTCCTGAGCAGCTCCACAAACGGGCCACCAAGCTGCGCCGCCAAGGCCCCGACAGCATGCGAGAGGCAGCCAGCACCGTGCGAGACGGGGCGGAACACCTGCGCAGCTCAGCGAAAGAGGTCCTCGCTGGGGTGCCGCACCACTTGCCCGGCCACTGAACCTTCACCCAGCCAGGCCGGCTCGACACCTCGTACCACTGCGGCGGCTACGCCCGAGGCCTTGCCCATGACCATCTCGGCCGCGCCGGCCAGCTCGTCGGCCACACACACTTCGGTGACCTGCAGGATGCGGCCCTTGGCGTCTTCTGTGCCGCGCAGGTCGACCACCGCGGCGATACCGGCCACCCCGATGGCCACATCGGTCAGCCCCCGCCGCCAGGGCCGTCCGAAGGTGTCCGAGATGATGACGGCCACCTCCACGCCGATGCGGAAGCGCAGCCCATCGCGAATACGCCGAGCCGAGCGGTCGGAGTCCTCCGGCAACAGCGCGGCGTAGCCCCGGTCGATGTTGGACAGGTCGATCCCGGCGTTGGCGCAGATGAAACCGTGTTTCGTTTCCGACACGATCAGCTCTCCCCGCCGCCGCAGGATGCGCACCGACTCCCGTTCCACCAGCGGCTTGTGGGAAAGCGGGTCGTCGGGGTCGATGGGCACGAGCATGTTCTCGGCCTTGGAAATCACCTTCTGGGTCACCACCACCACGTCGCCGTTGGCCAGCGGGTTGCCCTCCCGCTCGGCGGCCTCGGCGATGAAGGCGGCCAGGTCGTCGCCGGGGCGGACCTCGGGCACGGTCTCGATGGGAAAGATGTCGAGCCTCACGACAAGCACTCCAACGCCACTCGCCCCAGGGCGGCGGCACGTTCGGGGGTGGACATGATGGTGGGAGCAACCACCGCCCTCGGGCCGGCGGCGGTGACCTGGTCAGCCAGGTGGGCGTCGATCTCGTCGATGACCAGGACCGATGCCAGGCTTGCATAAAGACGAGCTACGCCCACCACCGACACCTCGTGGCCCAGCTCGCGCAGCATGCGATCGGCGGGGCCCTTGAGGGCGGCGCCGCCGACGATGGGGGAGATGGCCACCGTGGCCTCCCTGCGTCGCTCCAGCGCGGCCCGCACGCCGGGCACGGCCAGGAGCGGGCCGATGGACACGATCGGGTTGGACGGAGCGATGATCACCAGTTCGGCCTCGGCTAGGGCCTCCAGCACGCCGGGGGCGGGGCGGGCGGTGGCCGCCCCTGCAAAGGTGACCCCGGTGATGGCCACCTCGTGGTGCAAGCGCACGAAGTAGTCCTGGAAGGAGATGGTGGTGCCATCGGTGAGTTGCACGATGGTGGCCAGCGGATCGTCGGTGACGGGGACGAGGCGCACGCCGAGCGCCCAGCCCGCGCAGATCTCGGCGGTGACCACGGACAGGGGGGCGCCCTGGCCCAGTCGATGGGTGCGGTAGAGGTGGGTGGCGAGGTCCTTGTCGCCCAGACGAAACCAGGTCAGGCCCCCGTACCGCTCCAGCGCGGTCATGGCGTTCCAGCTCTCCCCGACCAGGCCCCAGCCGGTTTCGGGGTTGATGGCTCCGGCCAGCGTGTAGGTGCAGGTGTCGATATCGGGGCTGATGTGCAGGCCGTGCAGCACCGCGTCGTCGCCCACGTTGACCACCGCGATCAGCTCCTTCGGCTCGACCACGAGCTGCAACCCGGCCAGCATTCGGGCCGCTCCCACACCCCCGGCGAGAACACAGATCACTGCCGGGGACCCTAGCCCGACCTGGCTTCGCCCCGAAGAGCCCGCCTTGGGGGCGGAAGGGTCGAACCGGCAAAAACGCAGCTAGCCTGGTGTTTGTGCCCCCGACCGTGCCCGGAACCGTGCCAGCCGAGAATGAGACCCAACCGACCGGGTTCGGCCCGGTCGACCCAGCCCTGGAAGCGGCGGCCGTATTGGCCCGGGGGCTGGCCCTGGAGACCGAACGGGAACGACACCTGCCCACCACCGTGGTCGAGGCTCTGGTGGACAGCGGGGTGTTTCGACGCTGGGTGCCGGCCGCCTACGGGGGGGCTGAGGCCACCCTGCTCCAAGGCCTGGGCGATATCGAGCAGGTCAGCTACCACGACGGATCTACCGGCTGGTGTGTGATGATCGCCACCACCTCGGCCCTGATGTCGGGCTTCTTGCCCCCTCACTGGGGTCAGACCATCTTCGGCAACCCCCGCACCATCACCGGCGGCTACGCCATGGCATCGGGCACGGCCACCACGGTGGCCGGCGGCGGCCTGTTGGTCACCGGGCGCTGGCCGTGGGGTTCTGGCACCGATCATTGCAACTGGATCGGGGGTGGGGTGACGATGGTGGACGCCGAGGGCATGCCCGGTCCCCGGGCCGACGGTCTGCGATCGCCCTTTGTTTTCTTCGAGGCCAGCGACGTGGAGATCGTCGACATCTGGCGCACCAGCGGGCTGAAGGGCACCGCCAGCAACGACTATCAGGCGAACGGCGTCTTCGTACCCGAAGGACGTTGGGGCGAGTTCCTCACCGCCTCGCCGGTGGTCGACGGGCCGCTGTACCGGCTGCCGTTCACCGCCGTGCTGGCCTTGGGCGTGGCCTGTGTCGGTTTGGGCCTGGCCCGTCGGGCGCTGGACGAGTTCGTGGCCCTGGCCTCGGCCAAGAAACCGGTGCTGTCCAGCCGCACCGTGGCCGAGCGGCCCGCCGTCCAAGGCCAGTTGGCCCAGGCCGAAGCCGAGCTGGGGGCGGCTTCGGCGTTCCTGCGGGAGCTGGCCGGACAGGCCTGGCAGCGGGCGTGCGAAGGCGAGCCGCCCCGGCCCGAGCAGCGGCGTCGGCTGCGCCTGGCCGCCAGCCACGCCATGGGACGGGCCGCGGCCTGTGTCGATGTCTGCTACCACGCCGGCGGGGGTTCGGCCATCTGGGAGGACAGCGCTCTGCAGCGCTGCTTCCGCGATGTCCACGTGGCCACCCAGCACGCCATGGTCGCCTCCCGCACCTTCGAGCCGCTGGGTCGGATGCGACTCGGCCTGCCCACTGATGCCCGCCAGTTCTGACCCGCTCGCTCGCCGATCAGGAGTGGGTGGGCTTCATCGTCACCGGGTTCACCCCGGCCCCATCGCCCCCTGGTTGCCGACCGCCCCGACCCCTGTCCTGGTTCGATCCGACCTCGGCCCACGCCCCCCCAGGAGCTACTGATGGCTACCGCTGACCGCCCTGCCGCCGGCCCGACAGACCTCTCGTCGAGCGCGATGTCCCTCAAGCCGCCCCCGCCCCCGCCACCTCCCCCGGCCCCCGAGGTCGACATCGTCGCCGTCCCGGCGCTTCGTCGCGCGCCGTCTCGTCGTCGGGCTTCGCTCTCGAACAGTAGCAGACCCTCCGCCCCCGGTCCTGCTGCCG
>JANPEN010000253.1:0-13007 GCA_031422955.1 Acidimicrobiia bacterium | reverse complement strand
CTGCTTGCGATCTGGGCGCTTCCAGCCCAGGTGCACCATCTCCGCCAGGGGGATGTACTGAGCCGCGGCCAGGCGCCACAGCATGTCGTACTCGGCAGGAACGGCAGTGAAGGCCTGCACCACCGCGGGATCCTCGTCGGCCGGGGCGGTCACGGGGACCCAGTTCATGGTGGCGTCAACCAGCGGCGGGCAGTCCCGGGACGGCGGACCCGGCTGCGCTTCGGGCAACATCGGCCGGTCCCAGCCCAGCGCCGGCCCGAAGCTGGCAACCGCGCACCCCGTGGCCGCCAGGGCGACCAATTCCACGAAGGCAGGCGCGCCCATGGCGAGCTCTGCGACGCTGCGCTCATACCAGCTCAGCGAGGTCGTCGACGCGTGGCGCCCCAACCGGTAAGCGATCCCATGCGCCGCGGCCGGCAGGGCCGAGCCGGTGGGCGGTGCCGGCGCCTCCCACGGCGGAAGCGGTTTCGGGTCATCGATCGCCGCCCACAACGCGGCGATGAACGCGACCCGCTGTTCTCCGCTGAACCAGGTGCCCGGAGCGGCGACGTGTCCCAACCAGTCCTGGTGGGCGGCGACAAGATCGCCACGCACAGGCCAAACGCCGTCGCCGTACAGCGCCAGAGAAGCCTCAAACAAACCGGACACCCCGTCCGAATCCATTGCTCCATTCCCCCTATCGTTACTCACTTGAAGGCTACTCTCGAACGGCCCTGACGCCTGTGAATGATTAGTTTGTTCGAAGCGGAGGGTGTTTTCTGAGTAGTCCCGACAGGCTCCAAGCGGGTAGCGTGCTCGTTGGGTGAAACGCCTGAACCTCTACGAACGTGGTCAAAACGCGTTTTCAACGTGTTGACCGCACGACGCGTCCGGGCCGGGCTCCCGTGTCTATATCGCGTTCGCGGACGGTAACTCCATTCACGATGGTTGCCAAGTAGCCGCTCGCCAGCTGAAGGAACCGCTGTCCGCCGGCAGGCAGGTCATTACGGAGTCGGGGAATGTCGATATGGAGCCGTTCGAGATCCACGATGTTGATGTCCGCCCGCTTGCCGACTTGCAGCGTGCCCCGATCAGCGAAGCCGTAGAGCCAGGCTGGAACGCCGGTGGCTTTAGCGACAACCTTCTCTATGGGCAGTCGGTCACCCCGGGTGCGATCTCGCACCCAGTGGGTGAGATGGAACGTCGGGTTTGACATATCGCAGATGAAGTTGACGTGAGCACCGGCATCGGAAAGACCCGACACGGTGTTGGGGTCGAGCAGCATCTCCCGGCAGGCGTCGAGGTTGCCGTCCACATAGTTCACGCCGAACACCACCGCAATGGCGTTGCCGCCGTCGCCGAGCAAGAAGTCATAGAGATACTCGAAGCGGTCGCGGCCGGCGACGCCAGCCTGGGCCGACAACGCCATGGACTGCACCGGTTCGTAGTCGATCGGGTCGGTCATGGGAAAGGTCCGATCCAGCGAGGACAGGAACAACGACGGCAGCGCGTTTTCCATCGAACCGGGACGTTCGTCGCGCACGTCGTTCTCGGCCAGGATCGCCGCTTTGATGGCCGGTTTACGAAGCTCGGCGACCAGCTGGGGCAATGGCAGTCCCTTGAAGCGCAGGAACGTGGGTCGCTGCATGAAGAGGTGGTAGCCGCGCAGCGTCGTGAGCACGGTGCCACCGCGCGGCGCGACCATGGGATGCAGCTGCGCCCCTGCGGCGTTCTCCTCCGCCGAGATCGACAGGGCCTGACGCCAACCGTCTGCGGGCTCGTCGGTCTGGAACGTCGAGAACGTGAAGCGCAGCCCTGTCTCACGCGACAGCCGACCGAACATGCGCACTTCCTCGGCCACCGTTGCCTGCTCGCGCTTTGGCCCCATGTACTCGCCAACCGCGCTAGCCGGGATGGCCTGAAACACCGCGCCGCCGCCATCTCGCATGGCGCGGGCAATGCCAGCCAGCTCCTCCTCGGGAGCGAAGGTGCCAGGGACCGCATAACCAGACATGGCGCGATGGCCACGAATGCGCGAAGTGGAGAAACCCGCCGCACCGGCGGCCACGGCCTCTTCCACGAGGCGGGCCATCTGGGCCAGCTCATCGGCGGTGCAGTCCTTCGAGCGAACGGCTCGCTCGCCCATCACGTAGAACCGCAGGGCACCGTGGGCGAGCTGCGCGGCCACATCGAGCGTCCACTGACGGCGATCCAGGAAGGCCAGGTACTCGGGGAAGGATTCCCACTCCCCCCACGGCATGCCCTCGTAGAGCGCAGTGCCGGGGATGTCCTCCACGCCCTCCATGAGATCGATCAGATCGCTCACGCCATCGGGCGGGGCCGGCGCGAACCCGACACCGCAGTTGCCCATGACAACCGTTGTGACCCCGTTGGCGCTCGAGCCCTCGAGCTTGTCGTCCCAGGTGACCTGTCCGTCGTAGTGGGTGTGGGCGTCGACCCAGCCTGGTGTCACGACCGCTCCATCGGCGTCAAGGACACGCCGGGCGGCGCCGTGCACCTGGCCGATCTCCACAATGCGCCCGTTGGCGAAGGCCACGTCTGCGGTGAAGGGCGCCGCCCCTGTGCCATCAACGATGGTGCCGCCCTTGATCACTGCGTCGAACTTCATGCCGCTCCCCCGGAAACCCACTACTGGATACCGCACGCTACGCCACCGCAGCGCCCACCGGCACGGGACTGCGCCGGCCGTGCCGCGCGGCAAGCGGCAGGCGGTCCCCCAGTGGGGTGGGTGGTCGTCAGTTGGGTTCGTCGGTTCGGGCGGGGTCGTGGGCGGGGAGGACCTCTCGAAGGACGGGCAGTCGTTTCCAGTCCGGGATTGGGGTCTGGCGCCCCGGTTGGGGTACGAAAGCTGAAATCTCCTCGTTGCGGTGGATGTAACGACCGCAGTTGGGGAACACCCGGGCTACCCGTACCACGAGGACGGCTTCGGCTTCGGTGAACGTTGTGGTGGAGGCGTGGTCGGTGAGCACCGTGCCGGTACCGTGGATGCGCATGCGCCATGGCCTTGCCTGGTCCACGAACAACAGGGCAACGCGGCCGTTGTCTCGGATGTTGCCGAGCGTGCGCCACATGCCGTTTCCGTTGTAGATCGGGAGCTGGAGCTCGGTCGGGCTGACCACGCGGACGAAGCCCCGGTTGCCGCCCTTATAGGACACGTCGGGCCAGCCGTCAGCGTCCACGGTGGCAACCCACACCGCCGCCTGGTCGCCCACGAGGTCGATGTCGCCATCGTCGAGGGCGCTATGGAGCGTCACGTCCTCGAGTCGATCAGCGAGGCGGCGCGAGTCGAACTCGTCCTGCAGCTCCCTAGCACCCACTCCGTACATCGCACCAAGCTCATCACCGGCGTTGCTCATGTTGAGCAGCGTAGTAATCGACAAGCCGGCCCGGTAGGGCAAGAGCGAACAATGTTGCTCCATACCCAGGGTCTGTAGCATCCGGACACCTGACCGAACCGAGCAAGGCGGGGCTGTGCGATGCTAGGCGGCGTGGGAACGTCGTTCGACACGGGGGTAGGGGCATGAGCGTTTTGGTGATTGGTGGTGCCGGCTTCATCGGTGCCGAGGTGGTCCGGCTGCTCGTCGAGCGCGACGAACCGGTACACGTGGCCTACCGCAGCGGGGCCCTCCAGCGCCTCCACGGTGTGACCGAGCGCATCAGCCTGCATCCGCTCGATCTGGGCGATGAAACTGCCATCCACGCGTTGGTTCAGGCGGTACGGCCCCGAGCGATTCACCACCTGGGGGCCATTCTCTCGGGCCCGGCCGAGGCCGACCCTCAGGCCGCCATCCGGGCCAACGCCTACGGCACCCACGCCCTGCTCGAAGCGGCCCGCCTCAACGGCGTCGAGCAGTTCCTCTTCGCCAGCAGCCTGGGGGTGTTCGGCGGGGTCGAGCAGCCCGACGGCCCCGTCACCGACTCGACGCTGCAACGGCCCGACCTGATTTACGGGGTCACCAAGGTCTTCGGCGAGTTGCTGGGTCGTTACTACCGCAAGGCCTACGGTCTCGACTTCCGTGGTATCCGCTACCCGTCCATCGTGGGGCCGGGGGTCACCACCAAGAGCCTGGCCCAGTTCACCAGCTGGGTCATCGAACGACCGGCACGAGGCGAGCCGTTCACGGTGTGGGTGGGTCCCGAGGTGGTGTTCCCCATCGTGTACTTCAAAGAGGCCGGGCGGGCCATGGTCGAACTGGCCGACGCCCCGCAAGCGGCCATTCAAACCGTGAACTACAACCTGGGCGGCGTGCAACCGGTGCCTAATGCCGGGCAGCTGGCCGAAGCGGTACGAGCCGTGCTGGCCGACGCCCACATCGAGTTCGACCCCGACCCCATGATCGCTCGCCTGTTCGCCAAGGAGCACCCGGTTGACGATTCGAGAGCCCGGGCCGAATGGGGCTGGACCCCAACCTTCGATTACCACGCCATGGTCACGGACTTCCTGGCCGAACTCCGTAACCATCCCGAACGGTACGGCTGAGCGGGCACCGATTCCCACGATCACCAGGCCAGCGGAGAGCACCTTCGGTGGCCGGCCGAGAACGGTATCAGGGCTACTTCGCGACCTCCTTGAGTGCGGCGAGTAGCTCGACCAGCGGGGGCCGACCGGCTGGGGTGCAGGGAAGCGACAGGTAGCGGATCACCCCATCGGGGCCGATCACTGCGTCGGCGCCGAGCTGAAAGATGTCTTCGGTCGGCCACCGCAGCCGCCGGCCGGCCCGGATCAGCCGGACGTACAGGCGAATGGTGTCCGCTGACCACGCTTGACGCAGGGTGGCCCGTTCGGCGCCGAGCAGGCGGTACAGCTCTCGATTCGGGTCCGCCACCACGTCGAAGGGCAGCTGAAGATGGCGTCGATAGTTGGCCAGGCTGGAGGGCGGGGCGAAGCTCACCACCGCGATCGCGGCGTCGCCGAACAGTTCGAGATGATCGCGCACGGCGATCACGTGCTCCTGGCAGGGCAGTCAACCAAGGTGGCGGTGCAGGATCAACACCAACGAACGACCCTGCAGCGGCGTGGTGTGCCACGGAAGGCCGTTGTGGTTCACGAGCTCGACGTCGGGCAGGTGGTCACCCACCGCAAGAGCTCGCAGCTCGCCGTGGTGTTTGCGCTTGCGCCTCATGGGCGGGGCCAGGCCAGGCCCAAGCCGAGTACGGCCTGCTCGAGGGCTGCCACCAGGCGGTCGATGGAACGGGCGCAGGCGTCGAGGTCGTCGGGGGTGAGCAGCAGCTCGACCCCTCGGTCGGTCTCAGCCACCACCACGGGAGCCCGGCCAGCGGCGGCGGTTCGCACCGGGTCGGGCTGGTCGTTGCGATGGTAGGTGTCGAACGGTACCGGCAGGGTCACCTGGCAGGCCTTCCATCCCGGTCGTTGCCGAAGCGACCCATGGGTGATGACACACAGCGAGCAATGGCGCCGGCCCAGCCGGGCCCCCACCCAGTAGGCCAGTTCGCCCCGCAGGGTGCTCTCAGCGTCGTAGACGCCGATGAGCTTCACCAAGCGCTGCGGTGCAAGCTCTAGCTGAGGGTCTGATTGGCTCACCTCACCAGCATCGCGGATCCACCACCGCTCACCGCGCACGGCGCGGTGTCGGCCATGATGGGCAGGACATGGACGAGCCGGGCGGGGACGGGCCGAAGGGGGAACGGGTATGAGCGCGGCCGAGCCGTTCCGCTCACGGTGGAAGCGACGGGTGCGAACCATTCCACTCATGCTGGCGGTCACCGCCGCTGGGGTGCTGGCCAGCCCCATCATGCTGATCGGTGGGGTCGTGTTCGACCTGGCGCAGCGTCGATACCGGCTGCCCACCGCCCGCATGACGCTGTTCCTTTTGCAATACGCCATCAACGACAGTGTCGAGATCGCGCTGGCGCCGGTGTTGTGGGTGAGGGCCGGCTTCGGCCTCCGGTTGCACCAGCCGGCGTCGATGCAACGACACCAGCGGCTGCAGCAGTGGTCGCTCGAGGTCCTGGCCCGCCGGGCCCAGCACCTGCTGGGGGTCCGATTGGAAATCGACGCCCAATCGGCCGGGGCGCTCACCCCCGGCCCGGTGATCGTGCTGTGCCGTCATGTCAGCGTGCTCGACGCGTCTCTTCCCAGCCTGCTCTACCAGCGGCGGGGCTACCGCACCCGGGGCGTCATCATGGCCGAGCTGCTGGCGGACCCCGGCTTCGATCTCATCTACGCCAGGACCGGGTCGGTGTTCATTACCCGCGACCACGGACCCGACGCTCTGGCGCGGCTGCGGGACCTGGCCGTCGGTGTCGACTCGGTCACCGCGACGGTGATCTTTCCCGAAGGTCGGTTGTTTCGCCCCGAGGTGCTGACCCGGGCTATGGGCCGGCTCCGCGACACCAACCCCGAACGGGCCGAGCGCCTGGCCGGGCTCAGCACGGTGCTGCCGCCGCGCCCGGGCGGGGTGTTGGCGTTGCTCGACGCCTTGCCTCAAACCGACGTGGTGATCATGGCCCATGCCGGCCTGGACCGCTTCAGCTCCTTCCGTGAACTGGCCCGAGCGGTGCCGCTACGCGACCCGTTGCCCATCGGCGCCTGGCGGGTGACGGCCGCCGACATCCCCGCTGCGGACCAAGACCGCATTGCCTGGCTCGACCACCAGTGGATTGGCATGCAGCACTGGGTGACGCAGCACACCGGGCCAAAAGCGCCGCCGCGCTGAGCAGCCGGCGCGCCGGGTCGACCGTTTGCGGACTTACATGGCGTCGATCTTTGGCATGATCTCTTCCTTCAAACGCTTGAGGTCGTCGAGTGTCTTCGCCACGGGTACGTCCTGGAACGGCGGCCAGAGGAGCGGCATCGTCAGCCCGGCCTCGTTGTAGCGCTTGAGGTTTTCGGTGATCTGCGCGGCGGTTCCCACCATCAGATTGCTCAGCTTCCCCTGCGGCGTTTGGTCCGTTTCTTCGTCCGTGATTACGAACCAGATCATGCTGCAGATCTCGAGATCCCCGATCGAGCGCGAGCTCCCGAGCTCCTCGAACTCTCGCTGGATGGCGCCGCGCCAATGCTTGAGGTCGTCCGGCGTGTCCTGTATCCCAATCCAGCCCGACAGGCCATATTTCGCGATACGGCTCGCCGAACGTTTCGGGTTCTTGAGCCCGCTGAAGAAGATCGGAGGGTGCGGCTTTTGCACTGGCTTCGCCCCAAACCCGCATCTCTCGAAGTCTGCGAACTCGCCGTGGTACTCGAAGAGGTCGTTGGTCCAGATGCCCTGCATGATCTCGATGGTCTCGCGCACGTGCTTGTGCCGCTTGGGAAAGATGTGCGCCGCGCTGGCCGCTGCGAACTCCTCGGGCATCCAACCGGAGCCCACCCCGACGTTGACCCTGCCGTTCGAGAGGTGGTCGATGGTGGCGATCTCCGCCGCGAGGACGCCGGGTGCCCGATAGGGCGTGTCGGTCACGCTCATGCCGATCCGCAACTTTGTTGTCTTCGCCGCGAGCCAGGGAAGCAGTGGCATGCCCTGGAGGAACTCACCTCGCGAGGACACCGGCAGCCCACGAGGGAACTCCTCCATCATGCCGAACGAGTGCTGGAGCTCTTGGCGATCGGAGGCTTCCGGGACGACGATCCGGTCAAGCGTCCAGACGGAATCGAAGTCGAGGGCCTCGGCGAGACTCGTGAGATCTTCGAGTTCCTTGACGGTCACCTTGTCGCGGAAGTTCGGAAGGTAGAGAGCGAGTTTCATGAAAGACGGCCTCCTCATCGTGCACGAGTGGATCGAACCTAACAGGGCGACTAGCTGTGGAGCGCTCTTGGCAATCTCGAACCAGGGTCCCGAGGTGATTCACCGAGCCGGCCAAGTGGGCGGCGGATTCTCGTGCTCGGCGCGGTGAACGCGCCGGTCTGCAGTTCGTGACCTTCAGGGGCGGGTTCTGCAGGCTGCATTTACGGTCGACCGTCATGGCGCTCCAACACCGCGCCCATGACGTCAGGATGGGCCGCCCACAATCGGGTCGAGCCCTCGATGTCGGAAAACCAGAACACCGACGTTGCCATTGCCCGAACCGTAATCCGCCGTTCGACCACAGCGCTCACGGCCACTTCTCGCCTGGGCATCACCGCCTCATCGACAGCCGAGCGGTCGTAGTGCTCAACGCCGCCGTGTTCACCGAAGCAATTGCCGTGATCGCTCAGCACGCACTAGGAACGTCAGTGCAGCTCGCAACGGCCCTCGTAGCCCGCCGAGCGCTCCGGCAGTTCGGGGAGTTCGCCCCAGACCGCATCTCCTCGGGGTCGGCCTCCCAACGGCGCGTTGAACCCTCGATATTCGTAAACAGGAAGGTCACAGTCCCCGACGGGCGCACCACGACCCCGCACTACGCCAGCACCCCAACCCACCGCCCGCGACCACCACCCCGAACACCCCAGGGCCGAGTCCGGGCGCGGCGTGAGCCGAACACTACCGAACCACGGCAACAAGCTCTCGGCGAAAGGCTCAGGGCCGGCATGGCTGCGAACTCGGATGCCCCCCCATGTCGTTCAAGCCGGCACTCCGAAACGTGTACTCGCTCGAGAACCAGCCCAGGATGACGGCAGTGGTGGGTCAGCCTGTGAGGTAGCGGGAGGCTCAAGCATAGGGAGGGCCTCGCCCGCTACGCCTTCACGACCCTGGCCAGCGCCAGCCTCGGGCTCGGCTTCAACTGAGGAGTGTCTGGCTGTAAGTGCCGATGCTTCGTTGATCAGAATGGCCCAGGTGTCCTTCAGCGGAACCTTGGGCCTTTCTGCTTTGTGGTGTATATCCACCGGCGGCCAACCGAGTTGCCGCCGCCGAGGTGACACAACCCAGGCGCCGAATACGATGCATAGAACTCGCAGCTCGTCGACCAGTTCCACGAAGACCCGAAGCGGCTCGTGGTATCCTCGCTCCCCGGAGAAAGGGGTGGAGTATGTTGGACAATGCGAAGCTATTGGCGATCTGGTTCGAGTTCAACCAGGCTTTCAACCGTGGCGACCTTGAGGCATGCGCGACGCACATTGCTGAGGACTTCAACGCCATGGCGAGTGAGACATTTATGGCGTCAAAGGCCGAATTCGTTGCGGCGGCGAGGAACGGGCAGTCGAATGGTTGGACCGGGCAGCAGATGATCTCTGTCGACGCTGGTGGGAACATGATCGTCGCGCGCTACTACAACGTGTTCGCCGATGATTCCCGCACCGAGGGAGCCGGAGTAGTCCTGTTCAACGACGAGGGGAAGATGACCCGTGTCCGCACGGTCAACAACAGCGGCTCGACGGCGATGCTCCCTCCAGCCTGACCTTGAACGTGCCGAGAATGCGTCGACACGGGATTTGCGTTGCTCAGGTTCGGTTCAGCGGTTGTCATAGCGGTGGCACGACGCAAGCTAGCGTTCCTCAATCTTGACGAAGTGACAGGGGACCGCATGGACGCGAACGAAGTTGAGCGAGGTGTGATCGAGACGCTGTATGACTTCTGCATGTTCGGTGATGAGGCGCGACTCGACGACTGGGTGGCCTTGTTCTGCGAGGACGGCTGCTTCGATCCGGGCCGACCGGTCATGGGCCGCGCTCGGATCCGTCGACTGGCGGCAGCGCTGCTGAACAGTTGGACGGCCTCGTCGCATCACATCACGAACGTGCGTGTGGAGCCGCTCGGTGACTCCGAGGCTTCCTCTGTGTGCAGCGTGTATGCGTGGCACCAGCGGCTGGACGGGACGCAGTACGAATCGTGGGGCCGTTACGTCGACAAGCTGCGCTTGGAGGACGGACGCTGGCGGTTTGTTGACCGAAAGGTTCAGATGGCTGGCTATCGCGGCATCGGCGACCAGGGTGTTCCACCAGTGCCACGGCATACCGGGCCATTCGAGTAACGCGAGCCATCGGGTGGCGGCGATGGTCCGCCCCGATCAGGGGCGATGACTTATCGGCACCTTCATGGTGCGCAGGCGAGAACACCGCCAGAGCCGGAGAGCCAGTCACGGATCGCCTCGCGTTCTGGAGCAAGCAACGGAATGTCGGGCGTAAGGTAGCGGGGAATGTTCGACCTCGGAGGGAACCATGCCCATATTCGAAATCTCTGGCAAGTACACCCCAGAGGCGCACGCTGCTGTTCGCAAAGCCGGCCATGCAAGCCGGGAGGCAATTGAGCGGGAAGCAAAGTGGAGTCCGCCTGGATCATCATGACGGCCCTGCATGTCGACACAAGACTCAATCGACGACAGAACACTCGACGTCTTCGCACGGTGCGGCGGAACCCACGTCTGTCAAATGAGCGGCAACATCCCGGTCAGCGCCATTGACCTCGCGACAACCTCACCGCTGAGGCGTGACTCGGGGACGGCCCAAGAGCGAGCCATCAGGCGTTAGGGGCAACGACACCTCCATGTGATCCTCAACCGTCGTGAGCAGCAGCGGCGGGTCAGCCTGTGCGGTAGCGTGAGGCTCAAGCAGAGGGAGGCTCGGGGTGGGCGTTTCGTTCGGTTTCAACCTGCCGGCGCATCGGACGGATGTGACGGTCGATGCCATCAAGTCGCTCGCGCTACGGGCGGAGGGATTGGGTTTCGATCTGCTGGTGATGGCAGATCACGTTGTACTGCCCAAGCATGTGAACTCGACCTACCCATATGCCCCGGACGGGGTGTCGATCTTCCAACCCAATGTGCCGTTCTTCGAGCCGCTCTCAACGCTTCTTTTCCTGGCCGGCTGCACCGAACGGATCCGGCTCGGCGTCAACGTGCTCATTGTGCCCTACCGGCCTCCCGTACTCACCGCGAAGACGCTGTCGATGCTGGATGTGCTATCGGGCGGCCGCCTCACCATTGGTGTCGGCGTCGGCTGGATGGAGGAAGAGTTCCTTGCCCTCGGCCTGGACACCTTCGCGTCAAGAGGAGCGGTGACCGACGAGTACATTGAGGTCTTCAAGGCGTTGTGGACGCAGGACCAGCCCCGATTCGAGGGCCGGTTCTGCCAGGTGGCTGAGGTGGGGATGCTTCCCAGACCTGTTCAAACGCCGCACCCTCCCATCTGGGTCGGCGGTCATACGGATGCGGCGCTTCGACGCGCAGCACGTCTCGGCGACGCATGGCTGCCGTTGGGGACCTTCCCCCCTGCCGTGTTCCCGCCCGAAGTGTTGCGCTCCAAAGTCGAACGTCTCCGCGAGCTGACCGTCGCCGCCGGTCGCGCCGAGGACGCCGTCGGGCTCTGCTTCGGCGGCGTCGTGGTCTTCGACGAATCAAACCCAGCCGACCGGATGCCGCTGCGCGGGAGCGTCGAGCAGATCATCACCGACCTGCACGGCTACCGAGGGCTGGGCGTCGACCAGTTCATCCTGTATTTCCTGCCCCCCGGTCCCGGCGTTGCTATCGGCGCCATGGGCGAAACAATGGAGCGTTTCGCTCACGAGGTCATGCCAGCACTGCGCTGAGTTGAGCGATGGGTAACGCTCGAGCGGGTGCCGGTGACTCTGCTATTCACCGGCCTCGTCGGCTCGACGGCACTTGCTACTCGTGTCGGTGATAGCCAGTGGGCGGCCCTACTGGACCGCCACGACCACGTTTCTCGCGCGACGATAGACCGTTACTACCGGGCAGTCGACTCGCTTGACGGGTGGGTGCGAGACTGCGCGGGTGGATCAGTCGGGGGAAAGGGGGTTGCCGTCGGGCACGGTGACCTTTCTGTTCACGGATGTGGAGGGCTCTACCCGCCTGTGGGCGGCGGACCGTCGGGCTATGTCGGCCTCCCTTGCCGTGCACGACGCCATTGTCCGGAGCGCGATCGAGTCGGCCGGCGGGTACGTGTTCTCAACGGCGGGGGATTCCTTCGCGGCGGCGTTCGGCCGGGCCTCCAACGCCGTGGCGGCTGCGCAGCGAGCCCAAGTGGAGCTTGCAGGGGCATCGTGGCCAGGACCGGCGCTGCGGGTTCGGATGGGGCTGCACCTTGGCGAGGCCGAGGAACGCGGCGGTGACTATTTCGGGCCGGTAGTGAACACCACGGCTAGGGTGGTGGCCGCCGGTCATGGTGGGCAGGTGCTGTTGACCGAGCCCGTGCGGGCCACGGCAGAGGTAGCAGCGCACGACCTCGGCCGGCACCAATTGCGCGACGTCGCCGAACCGCTGCGCCTATTCCAGCTCAGCGAGGACCGGTTTCCCCCACTGCGCGTCGTGGACCCCAAGTTGTCCAACCTCCCGGTACGGTCGACGCGCATCATCGGGCGCGACGAAGAACTGACCCGGGTCCGGGAGCTATTGACCGCGAATCGATTGGTAACGGTGAGCGCGGTCGGCGGGTCGGGTAAGACGCGGCTCGCCATCGCGGTAGGCGAGGCAGAGTTAGGCCAGCGGCCCGACGGCGTGTGGTTCGTGGACCTCACCGCGGTGATGGCGGACAACGACGTGCCCGCCGGCATGGCCAAGGCCGTCGGACTGACACTGCGCGGCGGCGACTTGAACCAACAGGTCATCGACTACCTCGCCGACAAGGCCGCCCTGGTAATCCTCGACAACTGCGAGCACGTGATCGACGGTTGCGCCCTGTTCGCCGAGCGGTTCCTGGCGGTGGCCGGGCCAGGGGACTTGTTGGCGACCAGTCGCGAGGCACTCGGCATCGAAGGCGAGCGGACCGTTTTGCTCGCCTCGTTGGCATCGAACGGTGCCGATGCCCCCGCCGTCCGGTTGTTCGCGGACCGGGCCGCAGCCGTGGACCCTAGCTTCGTGGTAAACGAAGCAAATGCCGAGACGGTCGGGGCGCTGTGCCGCCACCTGGACGGGATGCCCTTGGCCATCGAGCTGGCCGCGGCCCGGGTCACGGTGATGACGCCGTCGGAGCTTCTGGCCGGGCTGCATGACCGCTTCCGTTTGCTCTCCGGCGGCCGCCGCCGTCAACGGCATCGCACGCTCGAAGCCACCCTCGATTGGAGCTACGACCTGCTCGGCGCCGACGAACAGCGCGCCCTACGTGCGTTGGGCGTGTTCATGGACGGCTTCGACCTCGACGCCGTTGCTGCGGTGGCGGGGATAGGGCGCCCGGCGGCGAT
>JANPEN010000252.1:0-3485 GCA_031422955.1 Acidimicrobiia bacterium | reverse complement strand
CATGTCCGCGCGCCGGGGACCAGTCTGACGTGCTGGGCGTGGGGGTATGGCACACCGGAGAGCCGTGAGAGCCGAGCGGTATTCTGGTGTGTGGCCTGTGCCTATGCCGCGCGTGCTGGGATCAACGTGGCGCACAACATTGGAGCGGCCGGACTGGTCGTGCTGGCGCGGGGAGGCGCCGAGGTTGGTCGGGCCAGCGAACCGCGAACCCCGGACCGGTTAGGCCATGGCGCGTAGTCGCTCCAGAATCCCCGTCCGCGAGGTCGGGGAGGATGTCAAGGCAGTCGAGAGCCCGGCGCCGATCGGAGTCGAAGGGGCGCAACGCTCGTGGCATGCGCTACCGGCCGAGGTGCTCGCCCAGGCCTTGGTGGTCGACACGGCGGCCGGCTTGGCCGACGACGTGGCCCGTTCGCGGCTGGAAGAAGCCGGCCCCAACCTGTTGCCCAGCTCGCCGTCGCGCTCGCCGCTGGCGTTATTGGTGGACCAGTTCCGCAACCTGTTGGTTTTGGTACTGGTGGCGGCGGCCGTGTTGGCCGCCGCAGTAGGCCAATTCAAGGACGCGGTGGTGATCGCGGTGGTGTTGAGCCTCAACGCCGGGCTCGGCTTCGTGCAGGAGTACCGGGCCGAGCGAAGCTTGGCCGCGCTGGCCGCCTTGCTGGTGCCCACCGCCCGGGTGCGGCGAGGCTCCACCGTGCGAGACGTGCCGGCAGAATCGATCGTGCCCGGTGATGTCGTGTTGTTCGAAGCCGGCGACCGGGTGCCCGCCGATGGCCGCTTGTTCGCCGCCCACGGTCTGGAGATCGACGAGTCAACCTTGACCGGGGAGTCCAGCGCGGTGACCAAGGACACCGAAGTAGTCCACGCCGACGCGGCGGTGGCTGACCGGAGCGGTTCGGCCTTCACCGGCACCACGGTGAGCAGGGGCCGAGGTGAGCTGTTGGTCCACGACACCGGGGCCCGCACCGAGGTCGGCAAACTGGCCGGTATGTTGGCCGCGGCTAAGGCGGGGCCCACCCCCCTGCAGCGCCAACTCGACGGTCTCGGGCGTCGCCTGGCCCTGGTAGCAGTAGCCGCGGTTGGGCTTTTTGCTGCGGTCAGCCTGCTGCGGGGGGAGGCGTTCGCCGATCTCCTGTTGGAGCTGGTGGCCTTGGCGGTGGCCGCCATACCGGAGGGTCTGCCGGCGGTGGTCACGGTTACCCTGGCCGCGGGCACCGCCCAGCTGGCCAAGCGGGGCGCCATCGTGAAGCGCTTGGCCTCGGTGGAGACGCTGGGGGCGACCTCGGTCATCTGTTCGGACAAGACCGGCACCCTGACCTTCAACCAGATGACCGCCCGCACGCTGGTGGCCAGGGGCCGGCATTTCGAAGCGACCGGGGAAGGGTACGGCGGAGGCGGCCAGCTCACCTCCCGTGAAACTGGGTCAGAGGCGGACCGGCAGGTCGACTTGCGGGCGGCGTTGTTGGCCTTCGTGCTCTGTAACGACAGCGGTTTCGTGGATGGGGTGCTGGTGGGGGACCCCACCGAGGGGGCGTTGGTGGCCCTGGCCGAAAAGGCCGGGATCGACACGAACGCCGAGCGGTTGCGTTCGGTGCGTCTGGCCGAGCTGCCCTTTGACGGCACCCGAAAGTTCATGGCCACCGTGCACGAGGTGGAGGCCGGCCGGATCCTGCACGTTAAGGGCGCCCTGGAAGCGGTGTCGGCCCGTTGCACCACCATTGCCACCCCGGATGGCGTCGGTGTTTTCGATGCCGCCGCTCGGGCTCAGCTGGATCGGGAAATGGAGACCATGGCCAGCCAGGGTTTGCGGGTGCTGGCCGCCGCCACCGGCGAGTTCGGCGCCGACGTTGATCTCGGTGGGGACCTCGAACCCCAGGTGCGGGGTCTCACCTTGGTCGGCCTGGCCGGCCTGCTGGACCCGCCCAGGGCGGAAGCCAAAGAGGCCATTGCCCGCTGCCGTCAGGCTGGCATCAAGGTCCTGATGCTGACGGGGGACCATGCTGTCACGGCCCGTGCCATTGCTGAGCAGCTCGAGTTGCCCGGCGCCGTGCTCACCGGGGCCGAGCTGGCCAAGTTGAGTGACGAGGAGCTAACCGAGCGGATCGAGGGTCTGGGGGTGGTGGCCAGGCTGGCGCCCGAGCACAAGGTCCGCATCGTCACCGCCTTGCAGGCCCGGGGTCATGTGGTCGCCATGACGGGGGATGGCGTGAACGACGCGCCGGCGTTGAAGGCGGCTGATATCGGCGTGGCCATGGGCATCACCGGTACAGAGGTGGCCAAGGACGCCGCCGCCATGGTGCTCACCGACGACAACTTCGCCACCATCGTGGCCGCGGTGGAAAGTGGCAGGGCCATCTACGCCAACCTGGTGAAGTTCGTGCGCTTCCAGCTGGCCACCAATGTTGGGGCCATAGTGGCCATGGTGGCCGCCCCGGTGCTGGGCCTGCCCGTTCCCTTCACCGCCCTGCAGCTGCTGTGGGTGAACATCATCATGGACGGCCCGCCGGCCATGGCCCTCGGGTTGGACCCACCGGCTAGCGGCACTATGAACCGTCCCCCTCGAGACCCCGGGGTGGCCATCCTTTCCTCCCGCCGGCTGGCGCGGGTCATCCTGGCGGGCGTGGTCATGGCCACCGGGACGCTGGGGGTGTTGGCCTGGGCCCGCTCAGCCGGGCCGGGGGACAGCCAGGAAGCGCACGCCCTCACCATTGCCTTCACCACCTTTGTGTTGTTCCAGGTGTTCAACGTCTTGAGCGTGCGCAGCGAAGACCGCAGCGTGTTCAACGCCGACACCTTGCGCAACGCGCGCCTGTGGGCGGCCATGATGCTGGTGGTGGCCTTGCAGATCAGCGCGGTGTACGTAGGCGCGATGCAGTCGCTGTTCACCATGGTGCACCTGAGCCCCGGGGAATGGCTGGTGGCGGTAGGCGTGGCCAGCTCGGTGCTCGTGGTGGAGGAACTGCTCAAGCTGGTGAACCGGCGCCGGCCGGCATCCCCGGTGCCGCTGGGGTTCAGCCGTGGGTGGACAGCCCGCCGTCGACGGGTATGAGCACACCGGTGAGCCAGGCCCCGGCCCTGCTGGACAGGTAGATCACCGCTCCGGCCACGTCTTCGGGGGTGCCGATGCGTTGGCGGGGGACCCTGCGGGCGATGCGAGCCCTGCTGTCGGGGTCATCGAGCAGGTAACCCATCATCTTGGAGCGGAACGGTCCGGGGGCGACGGTGTTCACGGTGATGTTGTCCCCGGCCACGTTGTGGGCCAGGTGGCGGGCCAACATGTGGATGGCGGCCTTGGAACCGGAATAGGAGAAGTTGTCCCCGATGGGCACCACGAAGCCGTCGATGGAGCCGATCATGATGACCCTGGCCGGGTCCTCAGCCGTGGCCGCCGCTTTGAGTTTGTCCAACAGCGCCTGGGTCAACATGAACGGGGCCTTGACGTTGATGTCGAGGACCTTGTCGAAACCGGATGCGGGGAACTTGCCCAG
>JANPEN010000251.1:0-5205 GCA_031422955.1 Acidimicrobiia bacterium | reverse complement strand
AAGCCCACTTGGCCGAACACCTCGCGATGGCGGTAGCTCAGCGCCGCGAACGCCGCCGACCCAGCCACGAAGTCGTAGAAGGTGCGGTCGTCCCAGATCGGGACCAGCTCGTTCCAGCGGGCGGCCACCGCCGCGCTGTCTCGGCGGCGGATGGCGTCCTGCAAACCGGCCAGGCCGGCCTGGGTGGCCAGCGCGGCCCGCCACGCCTCGGCCACCTCGTGGAACAACGGGGGCAGATCGTCGATGGTTTCCGCGTAGAGGGACTCGCCGGCCAGGTCGATGACAGTGGTGGGAGCGGCCGCGGTGAGCGGGTTGGGGAACGGTCGGGTGGACAACCCGAGTAGGTCCACATAATGGAAAAAGCAGGTGCCCGAGATCGGGAAGCGCATCCCGCCGAGCTCGGCGACCACGCCCTCGGCCGCGCTGAAGGCCTCTGATCGAAGCCGGCCGCCGATTCGGCGGGACTCGAAGACCACCGGTTTCAGACCCAACTTCATGAGTTCGTGGGCCGCCACCATCCCGGCCATGCCGGCACCGATGACCGCCACCTCGCGGCCCCGTGCTTCGGGCGGGATTACCCCTAGCCCGTCGGGATGGGTCAGCCAATCGTCGAAGGCAAAGGGGAAATCGGGCCCGAAGGCGGTAGTCGGCGGGCCATCTGGCTCGCGCCGGTTGGGTGGTTCCGCGCGCACGCCGACCATGCTCAGTCGGTCATCCCGTCGGTGGCACCCAACAGCGCCCGGCGGAAGCGCTGCTTGAGCAACGGGCCGTCCCGAGGTGGTAGCACCAGCTCATCGCTCTGCGGCGAAACCTTCACCACCGCCAGGCGCGGTCCCGGCGCTGACCACAGCCGCGGCGCCAAGCCCGCCGCCTCGTCGGCCTCGCGCACCGTGAACGTGGTCGGCCAACCGCAGGCAGCTGCCACGCCGGCCAGGTCAGTAAACCGAGCGGTATGGGTGAGCTGGCCGCCGGTCTCGCCGTAGCGTTCGTTGTCGAGCACGACCACCGCCAGGTTGGCCGGCTGCTGGAATCCAACGGTTGACAGCGACCCCATACCCATGAGCATCTCACCGTCGCCGGTGAGCACCAGCACCCGATCATCGGGGCGGGCCAGGGCCAATCCCAGACCCATCGGTACGGCGCCGCCCATGGCGCCCCACAGCGGAAAGGTGCGGTCTCGATCTCCCGCCGCGGTGGCGTCCCACGCGGGGGCGCCTAGGCCGCAGACCACCAACAATTCGGGATCGTCGGCCAACAGTTGCGCCACCAGCTGGCGGCGCTTGAGATGGTAGGACTCGGCCCGATCCCGCCCGACTGGGCCGCTCACGAGGCACCCCCGGTCCCGTTGCTCGGGCTGAAGGTCTTGGATCCGAGAACCTGCTGGCCGATCAGCACCGCGGCGGCGGCGGGGCCGCTGAACACCATGGCTCCTGCCGCTGCCACCGTGGCGGCCACCTGGTCAGGCGAGGTCACCTCGAACACCAGCACGCCGGAGGCTCGAAGGACGGCGGCGGCGCCGCTGCCCATGGGTACCTGCCAAGGGTTGCGCTCGCCCCATTGGCCTCGCATGGTGACTACCGCCAGCAAAGGAAACCGGCAGGTCTGGGCCAAGCTCAACATGTTGATGCAGTTGCCCACACCGCTCGATTGCATGAGCAGCGCCCCCCGCTGGCCGCCCAGCCAGGCCCCAGCCAGCAGCGCCACCCCCTCTTGCTCGCTGGCCAGCGGCACCCCCCGCGGGCCGTTGTACGGTCCGTCCGGTCCGTCCGGCTTGGTGGCGGCGGCGAACTCGGCCCGCCCGATGAGGGCGGCCAGCCCCGCATCGGGGACGTAAGCCAGTTGTCGTAGGCCGAGGTCGAGGAACACCGACCAAACCTCGCCGACCCAGGCCGCTTCGGTGGCCGGCGCTTGAGTTGTTGGCTTCGCTTGCACCTGCGGCGTGCCCCTATCTGTTCGGTGTCAGTCTGATCCCCCGGCGGGCCTAGTTGCCAGCCCGGCCTCCCCGCCGGTGTCAGCGGCGTGTCGGAGCGGGTGTGCATCGTCTTCCAAATCGGTTTGGGCAGTGGGTGCTTCCGTGGCTCGGGTGACCGGATTCCCCCGGTGCTCGTTGAGGTCCCGGCTGGTGCCTTCGGTGCTGACCGCTCGGCGCGGTTGGCGGCGGGCACTCTCTCGAGTTTCCGCTGCTGTCGGAGTAAGAGTGTCGGCATGACGGGTCGTAACGAACTTGGCCTCTCTTAGCTTGTTGACCTCGCCGAGCGGCCCGGATTGATGAATTCGATGCTGCATCGCGAAGAGCGGAGGCCCCGGAGCCGATCGCGCAAGGGTGAGAGCTTTCGGAATAATCTCGAATCGGCGGTCACGGACGATCGCGGGCGGTGCGACCGCGATATGCGTGGTCATGTTCGCGCTCAGCTTCGGGCTCAGCGTCCGCGCTGCTCGTGATCGGGAGCGGGTGACACTTGACGATCGCCTTGCAGTCGAATCGGCGGAGCGCGCCACGGTGGCTGCGGAATACTTCGATCGAGCTCGTTCGTTGATCCTCCTGCTGGCGCACAACCGGACGTTCATCGAGCTGGGCGAGTTGTCACTCGCTAGCGAAGCTGACGCGGCGATCTCGGACGCAAGAATCGCTGAGGCCCAGCAAGCGCTGCTGCATATGCAGGGTCTCTATAGCGGGCGAATCAACGAGATCTGCTTCATCGATCGCGGCGGCGCTGAGCTCGCCCGCGTCACGCGAGAGGTGGTCGCAGCCCCAGACGAGCTGTCTCCGGATGAATCGGGCAACCCCTTCTTCGCTCCCACCTTCGCGCTTGCCCCAGGTGAGGTGTACCAGGGAAAGCCGTATGTGTCACCGGACACCGGAGAATGGGTGATCTCGAACTCGACACCGGTGTTCTCCGCCGACGGGACGGTGCCAGCGATAATGCACTTCGAGGTCACCGTGGAGAGTTTTCGCGCACTGCTCACCAGGGAGGGCTATCGTGGCGTCGACACCCAGATCATCGATGCCCGCAGCGGGGCCGTGCTGAGCGATAGTCGGTTCCCGCAGGCCACGGGCGCTCGCCTCGGGCAACCCGATGATCGGTCCCTTTCCTCGTTGGCGGCGACATCGCAGGATGGCGGAAAAGTGTCGATCGGCGGAAGGCGAGCCGTTTTCCGCCGGGTGGTGGTGGATGCCGGAAACGAGAACGACTGGTTGCTCGTCGTGTCGGCCCCCCAGGCCACCCCGACTTGGTGGAGCAACGTCGATGTCGCTTCGTTCAGCTCGCTCAGCGCTGGGCTCGCCCTGCTTGCGTTGGGGGTGTTCACATTTCGAGCCTACAATCGTCGGCTTCGGCATGTTGCGTTCACCGACGACCTGACCGGTCTGGCCAACCGCAACCGCATTCTCGAGCAGGCCGCTGAGCGACTCAACGGTGGCGCCACCTCCAGGCGCTTTCCCGCGGTGCTCGTCATTGATCTCGATGGATTCAAAGATGTCAACGACACGCTCGGCCACGAGGCAGGTGACCGCCTGCTGGCCTCCATAGGGCCTCGCATAGCTCCTGTGTTAGGCCACCGTGACGCCATCGCCCGCACCGGCGCCGACATGTTCGTCGTGCTGCTCGGCGACGTGGCGAGTGTCGAAGCGGCCGAGGCAACAGCCAGAAGAATCGGCGCTCTGATCGAGGCACCGTTCCTGCTGATCGACATACCCGTGCGAGTCGAAGCAAGCATCGGGCTCGCCGTAGCTCCCCAGCACGGCGAAGATGCACACCACCTTTTGCAACGCGCGGACCTTGCTATGCATGCCGCCAAGCGCTCACGCGTTGGCGTCCTCGCCTATGACCCGAGCCTCGACACCGAGCACGGAAGGAAGCTGTTTCTACTCGGCGACCTGCGGACCGCGTTGGAGCAGGACGAACTAGTCCTCTACTACCAGCCCCAGGTCCATCTCGACACCCTCCAACCCCACGGTATGGAGGCACTCATCCGCTGGCAGCACCCGACCAGAGGTCTCATTTTACCCGATCATTTCATCCCGTTGGTCGAACGCACAACATTGATCCATCCAGTGACGAACTACGTTATCGACCGAGCGCTCGCGCAGTGCCGGATCTGGCTCGACGAAGGCAATCGGCTTACGGTGTCGGTAAACATCTCGGCGCGGTCGTTGCTGGACCCCGCTTTCCCCGATCTCGTGAAGTCCTTGCTAGCCACGCACGGCGTCCCAGCGGAGCTGTTGGTGCTCGAGATCACCGAGGGAGCGATCATGACAGACCCAAGGCGGGCGAAAGAATTGCTCATCGCCTTGCACGATCTCCGTGTACAGATAGCGCTCGACGACTTCGGAACCGGGTACTCCTCGCTCGCCTACCTCAAGACGCTCCCCATCGACGAGCTCAAGATCGATAAGTCCTTCGTGCTGCAGATGGCCGCGAACCACCGAGATGCGGTCATCGCTCGTTCGGTAATCGACCTGGGAAGAAATCTCGGGCTGCGCGTCGTAGCCGAAGGTATCGAAGAAAACGAGACCATGACGCAGCTCAAAGCCGCGGGGTGCGCGATCGGCCAGGGCTACCTTTGGAGCAAACCAAGACCCGCTCCAGAGATCACCACGTGGCTAGACGACCAGATGCGTGAGCGTGAGCGTGAGTGCGCCGCGCGCGACATGAGGCGAACATCCGATCTATTTGCCGCCGCCACTTCGTTGCGCTAGCCACTTGCGAATCCTTATGGGCAAAGAAGTTGCCTCTGATCTGAGGCGACTTGGGTGATCGACGAGGGCGGACATGTGGTGCGGTTGGTTCGTGGTCGCGGTTGACGGCGGCCCAGTGGGCTGGTCTGACGCCCCGGATTCGGGGTGGAGTATGCCAGTGATGTTTGGGGCGAAGGCGCGGTAGGGGAGGGCGAGCAGGGCGATCAACGTACACGCCGCCTCACCCGGGACGTTGTGGCGGCGTGCGCGTTCTGATGAAAGTGGACGAGCTCGATGTCGCAAAATGGCACTAGACGGTCCCCCGCGGCGGCAGCCTCCTGGGGCCCATCGGCGGTGCTGGGCCGGCTCGATCGGTGCACCTTGCTGCGAGGCGGCGCTCAACACCGCGGCCTGGGCCACGCCCAGTTGTTAGTGTGGCCGGCGAATCGCCGATTCGATCGACGCGCCGACCAAGGGGAGAGTTCCATGAGCGCAGAGCAGGTCGTCAACGACTTCATCGCAGCCGT
>JANPEN010000250.1:0-1782 GCA_031422955.1 Acidimicrobiia bacterium | reverse complement strand
CGCCACCGTCAACGTGGAGGTCGAGAACATCATCACCGCCTCCGACCAGGCCCTCCAGGCCATTGCCGGGCTGGGCGGGTTTCTCTATGGCCAGCGCGCCACCAGCGAGGGGTCACCCACCAGCGTGTTGACCTTCAAGGTCGCCCCCAAGGATTTTCAAACGGCCCTCCAACGGTTAGGCGGCTTAGGCCGGGTACGAAATCAAGACGTGGCCAGTGACGACGTCACCGAGGCACTGGTGGATCTGCAAAGCCGCATCGGGGCGGCCGAGGTGAGCGTGGATCGGCTGCGGATCTTCCTGAGCGAAGCTGGGGACATCAACACCCTGGCCGCCCTGGAGCGCGAGCTCCTGCAGCGGGAAACGGATCTGGGCACCCTGCGTGGTCAGTTGCGCACCATCCAGACCCAGGTAGACCTGGCCACCATCACCCTCACCCTCAGCCAGTCCGCACCCGCGGGGCCCGCCGCCGAGTTGACCGTGACGGCATACACGGCCGATAGCGAGAACGTTGTGTCCTGCCCCGGCGACGACACCCTCGATGCCGCTGAGGGGGAACAGATCACTCTGTGCTACGAGATCCGCAACGCCGGCAGCCTGGCGCTCACGCAGCTGCGTGTCGATGACCCAGGCCTTGAACTGTCCTCAGGGGAGATGCGGGTGGTGAAAGGGAACCTCGAGGCGCCCCTGGCTCCCGACCAGATCATCGTGGTGGCCGCCACCGTCGAGGCTTCTCGCCACGATCGGCCCTCGCCTCGTCTTCGGGCGGTGGCGGTCGATGAGGCTGGTGAACCGGTGCGTACCCAGGTCGCCATCACCACCACTACCCCCGACCTCAACGTCGAAGCAGACACGTCTCTACCCGGCTTCGACACCTCGTTGCGCCGCGGTTGGGGTGCCCTGCTCACCCTGTTCGGCCTGCTAGTGGTGGTGGCAGGAGTGCTCTTGCCTTTCAGCTGGATCGTGCCGGTGGTCTACCTGGCGGCGCGGTTGGGGCGTCGCCGCAGGGCCCGCCGTGGCCATGTCGACGGCTCCCAGCACACCCCGCCAGGCCCGCCGCCAACCGCCCCCATCGGCGGTCCTTCCGGCCCGTCCGCTCCTTCCGCCCCAGTCGCTGCTGCCGGTCCCGCCGCCCCCGATGAGTCCCAGCCGGTCCCTGTAGCGGCCGATTCGACCACTGCGGCGAGCGGTTGCTGAGCGGGCGCTCACCCGATGCCACGACGAGTTGACGCAGCGGCGGTCCCCGCCTAGCTTCTGAATTGCATGTGTCGTTGGTCACATCAAACGGCGGCGGCCGGGCGAACGGAAAGGGATGAGGATGCTGCAACGGCCCCTCGGCAGGCGACCGGCTCGTCCCGCGTCATCGAATCGTTGGTGACGCGGGTGGCCGTGAGAGGCCGGAAAGGGCGCCAGCGACTGGCCCCGGCACAGCGCCGGGAGGAGATCCTGGCGGCTGCCTATCAGGTCTTCGTCGCCCACGACCCGGCCACCGTCACCTTCGAGGAGATCGCCGCCGAGGCTGGCGTGTCCCGTGCACTGGTCTACAACTACTTTGGCGACAAGGCCTCGTTGCTCGCGGCGGTGTACCAACACGCCGTCGCCGAACTCGACAGCGCCGTGTTGGTGGCCCTGCGGGCCGATCAGCCCGTCGTCCTGCGGCTTCGGGCAATGGTGCTGCACCACGTCGCCTTCGCCCAGACCAACCCTGGCGCGTGGCACATCCTTGGTCATGTGGCCGCCACCCGTCATCCCATCGTGCAAGCCGCCCGGAGGGAACGGGTTGG
>JANPEN010000249.1:0-7690 GCA_031422955.1 Acidimicrobiia bacterium | reverse complement strand
CCGGCATCGTCGTCGCCGCGGGGGCGACCATGGCACCGCAAGGGGACCAGTGGCGCCTGCCCCGCCCGCTCAAGGTGATTGCCGCCGTTGTCCTAGCCGGAATCCCGTTGCTGCTCAGCATCAGCGTTGTCGGCCTCCGGGGCTAAGCGAAGCGCACCGCCCGGGCCCGCCCGGCAAACTACGATGCGCGCCAGGGTGCACCCGCAGACGAAGCACCCAAGGGGTGCATCATGCAGATCGGCTATTTCACCGAGCGTCCGTATCGCAACCTCGACGAAGACGACGTGCTGCGAAACAAGGCCTTTTTCGCCTTGCCCAACGACCGTTTCGACCACATCCAAGCGGCAGAGGACTACAACTATTGGTTGGACGAGTACTGCGCGGCAGAAGAGTTGGGTTTCGACGTGCTCGCCCTCAACGAGCATCACGGCAACCCCATCTGCATGGGCAGTGTGCAGAACATCGAGGCGTCGATCCTGGCCCGCATCACCAAACGGGCCCGCATCGCCCTCATCGGGAACCCCTTACCAGTCAACAAGCATCCATTACGCCTGGCCGAGGAGCTGGCCACCATCGATGTGATCTCCGCCGGTCGCCTCATCAGCGGATGGGTGCGGGGGGCAGGGTCCGAGCAGTACTTCAACAACGCCAACCCCGCGTACAACCGGGAGTTGTTGGACGAGGCCCACGAGTTCATCCTCCAAGCCTGGACTCGTCCCGGACCCTGGCGTTACGAGGGCAAACATTTCCACTATCGCCACGTCAACCCGTGGGTGCTGCCTTACCAAAAGCCCCATCCCCCCATCTGGATGCCTGGGGTGCTGTCCCCCGAGACAGTGCTGTGGGCGGCGGACCGGGGCTACCCCTACATCGGGCTGGGCACCGCCATTGCCCCCACGTGCGAGCTGTGGAACATCTACGCTGACCGGGCCGCAGCCAACGGTTTCCAGGCCGGACCGGAGAACTTCGGCTATGTCGTTCCCGCCTTCGTGGCGGACACCGAGGAACGGGCCCAGGAGCTGGGCCGGGGTTTCGTGTTCGGCGGTGGTCAGAACGCCTTCAGCCGGCCCGAGCACACCTTGCCTCCGGGCTACAACTCCAAGGCGGCCACCAAGCGACTGGCCGAGGCGGGTAGCGCGGCCACCACCTGGACGGGTTTGGCCGCCGCTCGCCGGGCCAACCTGCTGGGCGATGATCGCCCGCAGGACGAAGACCTCAACGCCATCCGTCAGAAGCTCTATCGGGCCCTCGACCGGGCCCAGGACGCCCACACCGTACTGATCGGTACGCCCGACCAGGTGGCCACCAAGGTGAAGCGGCTCATGTCCATCACCCGGCCCGGGGTGCTGATCTTCCTGCACATCCAGGGCCAGGTGGCCAACGCGGACCGGATGCGCAGCCTGCAGTTGTTGTCGGAGTACGTGCTGCCCGACATGCGTGATCATGCCCGCCGCATCGGCCTGGTCGATCAGTTCGAGCGGACCCCCGGCTCGGTGAAGCTGGCCGCGGGGTCCAGCCGCGATGCGGTCATCGATCGAGACCAGCTCAAGGGACTGGCGGGGTAAGGTGGCGGATCTCCCCACCGGGCGGATATCCGCTGGGGCCCCACGTCAGGAACCTCCGGTCCATGAACCTGCCCATCCCTGCCGGCCGCTACGGCATTGACACCATGCACTCCCAACTCAGTTTCTCTGTGTCTCACCTCGGTATTTCCGTTATCCGCGGGTTTTTCCAGCAGTTCACCGGCGCCCTCACCGTGGGCGATTCCCTGGCCGACACCGTGGTGGAGGTGGACGCCCAGATGGCCTCGGTCAGCAGCGGTGCCGCCAAGCGCGACCAGCATCTGCACGGCCTGGACTTCTTCGACGTGGCCAACCACCCGCAGCTGGACTTCCGTTCCACCTCAATCAGCGAGGCTGGCTCGGGTTATCAGCTCACCGGTGATCTCACCATCAAGGGAGTCACCCACTCGGTGACGCTGGATGCCACCTACAACGGCTCCGGCGTGTTCCCGGTAGACAAGTCGACCCACTACGGGTTCAGCGCCTCCGGCACCATAAGCCGCAGCGCCTTCGGGGTGAGCTACGGCGTGCCCATGGTCAGCGACGACGTCAGGCTCGTCCTCGACGCCCAGTTCGTCAGCCCCGCCGCCGTCTGACCCGACCGCCCCACGCGGGCCACAATCGCCAGATCGTGCCATGTCCTGCGCGCACAACAGGTTCTCGAACGAGCCTTATCCGCGCCGCGTAGCGTCTTCCCTGCCGACCCAGAGACCCGACGCGATCACGCGGACCGGTCGTCCTCGAACGGTCGATCGAGAGGGTCAACCGCTCCACAGCTCCCGCGATGACGAAGGTCGAGTTCCTCTCCAGCACCGAGTACTCGATCGAGTAGCCCACAGCGCTGCCCGCCTTCCGAAGCGGGATTCCTTCGGGTAGAGCTAGGACCTCATGCTCCCGAAAGACACTCCCGCAGGCCTTGGGGCAGGTAGCTTCCGATGGTGCGGATGAGCCAAGAAGAGCGCGGGTGTCCAATCGAACATATGTTCTATGCTGGCGGGTGTGTCCCTCAGTCAGCAACTCCATCTAAGCCTGCCGATGCCCGCCGAGGCCCCCGTGCCCGCACCTGACGAAGAACACGGCGAGGTGTTCACTCGCCGCTGGGTCGTCGAGCTCATTCTCGACCTCGTTGGTTATACCCCCGACCGAGACCTGACCAGTCTCGTAGCCGTCGAGCCATCTTGCGGCACCGGCGCGTTTCTCGGCCCCATGACGGAGCGCCTGCTCGCCTCGTGCGCTGTGCACGATCGACCAGTAGCCGATGCCGTCCGTGCCATCCGGGCCTACGATCTGCTCGCCAGCAACGTCGAAGCCGCTCGCAAGACCGTTGTTGCCGCCCTCAGGGACCTCGAGCTGTCTGATGATCAGGCGACGGCGCTCGCCCAGGCGTGGGTTTCCCAGGGCGACTTTTTGTTGCACGAGCACGACATCGGTTCCGCCGACTTCGTTGTCGGCAACCCGCCGTACATCCGGCTGGAAAGCGTGCCCGCCGCCCGCAGTGCCGCGTACCGCCGGGAGTGTTCGACGATGCGGGGCCGCAGCGATATCTTCATCGGCTTCATCGAAACGGGCCTGCGCCTCTTGCGAGATGAGGGTGCCTTGGGCTTCATCGTCGCCGATCGCTGGATGCACAACCAGTACGGGGCGGGGCTGCGTGCCTTCATTTCCGAGAACTTCGCCGTGGAGACGGTCGTCGAGATGCACGACGTCGACGCCTTCGAAGAGGTGGTCTCCGCGTATCCGGCGATCACCGTTATCCGACGAGCGCCGCAACGCCAGGCCGTGCTCGCGAACACGACTGGTGCCTTCGGCGAACGCGAGGCATCTCGGCTGGCATCCTGGGCGAAGCGCGGCAAGGGTGAGCCGCTCGCCCTGCCCTCGGTCACCGCTACCCGCCTCCCTGGCTGGTTTGACGGAGCGGAATCGTGGCCGTCCGGCTCGCCCGAGGAGCTCGCGCTTGTGGCGGACCTCGAGAAGCGGTGCCCGCCGCTGGAAGATCCACGAACCGGAACACGCGTCGGCATCGGGCTCGCCAGTGGGGCCGACAATGTGTATCTCACGTCCGATCCGAACCTCGTCGAACAAGCCCGCCTTCTGCCCATGGTGATGGCCAAGGATCTGGCTGGTGGGCAACTCAAGTGGTCGGGCACGCACCTCGTCAACCCGTGGGACGAGAACGGCCTGGTCGACCTGACCTCTTGGCCGCTACTGGCCGCCTACTTCGAGAAGCACGCCGGCCAGATCAAGAAGCGACACACGGCGCGCAAGAACCCGGGTCGATGGTTCAAGACCATCGACCGTGTAGATCCCACGCTGACGGGCCGGACGAAGCTGCTGCTGCCCGACATGAAGGCGTCGATCCATCCCGTCCTCGACGACGGAAACTTCTATCCCCACCACAACTTGTACTTCGTGGTCTCAGAAGGCTGGGACCTCGACGTGCTCGGCGGGTTGATGCTGTCCGACATTGCCAACCTGTTCGTCGGCACCTATTGCGTCAAGATGCGCGGCGGCTGCTATCGCTTCCAGGCTCAGTACCTCCGCCGAATCCGTGTGCCCAACATCAAGTCGGTCAAGACAGCTGATCGCCGGGCGCTGGCTGCAGCTTTTGATTGCCGTGACGTAGAGAAGGCCACAGCGGTGTCGGCGCGGCTTTACGGGATCGATCAGCTGCCCCAATCGCTGGATCGTGCGAGTGCCTGAGGGTCTTCCGCCAGTCCCCGCCGGCAGACCACGGAGGACGAGCGACGTCGTCGCGAATAGTCCTGCGTGTCGCCCGCTCAAGGACCTTTACTCATGGGCCGAGCAGAACGGGGCAACCAGCTGGGACCAGATCGAAGATCGCTTCCTCGAAGCGATGAGCGAGTTCGACTCGACACTTGCGGCCACGGCTGACGACCCGGGTAGCGAGGCGTCGAAGAGTATCGCGAAGGATCTTCAGAACGGGAAGGGCGACTTCTTCAACGACTTGCTCGCACTCGCACTCGAGAATTGCTCCGGTGTCGAGAACCTCTACGCCCGCAGCAACGTACCCGGCTTGATCGTGGAGTACCACAACCTTGACGGCGTCTACCCTCGCACGGGCGACGTCGGGTTCCTCCTCGAGGCGAAGATGATGGGCACGCCGAGGCACGCGCTCAGCCCGCAGCAACGCCCTGAGGGCCGCCGGGGATCAGCTGATATCGGCAAGCGCGTAAAGGAGCTCGCTTTCAAATCGATCGACCTCAAGGGCGAGCACAGCCGCCGTCGGACGATGCGGGGCGAACAGCCCGTCGCGGGAGGAGCGGGCGGCGGCGACCTCACGACGTGGCTACACGCAAGCGCTCCAAGGATCTACTTCTTCCTCGCCGCCCGAGTCGTGAGCGACTCCGACTTCAGAGCCGTGGTTCGATGGTGCCGCGGCGTAGTGCAACGTGCGGTCTGTTCGAACGCCATGAAATGGTGAGGAAGTGAACGGCGCGACCCGGGCAGAACTATGTTGTCAGCCTCATGGGTCCCGCCTCGCCGACACCGTCCACCGACCTGCCCGCTCCAGAGCCGGCGCCCACTCCCATGCCGTTGAGCATGCGGGAGGAGCGCCGTCCACCCGAGCGGGCCACTGCTGAGGTCGCGCCGGGCGTCCTGCGTATCCAGCTGCCCATGAACATGCCCGGTCTGGGTCATGTGAACTGCTACGTCATCGAGGACCGCAAGGGGGTGGCCCTGATCGACCCTGGCACCCCCAGCCTGCGTTCCTGGCAGGTGCTGCGCCGCCGACTGGATGAGGCCGGGCTCCCCCTGCGCCGGGTGCACACGGTGGTTGTCACCCATTCCCATCCGGACCATTACGGTGCCGCCCAGCGGGTACGGGCCATGACCGGCGCCGAGCTCGTCACCCACGAGAACTTCAAGACCTACTGGGATCCCCACGAGGAAGACGACTTCGTGCGCGAGGTGGCGGTGCCGGGCGACTACGACGGCCAGTCCGGCCGTATCGAGGCCGCCTTGCTCAAGATCACCCACCGCCAACGCAACTCCCCGTGGGACCGGCCCCTGCCGTGGGGCGGGGACCCTCCCGACAACGCCTGGCGGGAGCGGTTGCGGTGGCGGATCGCGCCGTTGCTGCTGGCCAAGGTGTGGCAGCCACCTAAGCCCTCGACCCGGGTCACCGACGGCCAGGTGCTTTCGCTGGGCGACCGTGAATGGGTGTCGGTCCACACGCCTGGCCACACCGCGGATCATCTCTGCCTGCTCGAGCCCACCGATGGCATCTTCGTGTCGGGGGACCATCTGTTGCCCACCATCACCCCCCACATCTCCGGGCTGACCGCCCAGAAACGCCCCCTGGCGGACTTCCTGACCTCCCTTGAGCGCATGTACACCTTCCAAGACGTCAAGGTCGTGCTGCCCGCCCACGGCTTGCACTTCCAGGATCTCGGAGGGCGTGCCAAGGCCATCATCGAGCACCACGACCAGCGGCTGACCACGCTGGCCGAGGCCGCCTCTTTCGCCCCCGAGAACGAGTTGACCGTGCCGGACTACTCCCGCCACCTGTTCAAGCCCCACTCGTGGGGAACCATGGCCGACAGCGAGACGTTCGCCCATCTGGAATACCTGCACCAGCAGGGCCGGGCCACGGTGCGCATCGCCGAAGGCCAGTTGCGCTACCGCATCATCGGCTGAGTCGCGAGATCGGCGAAGCCGCGCTGCAGTGATCCTGCAGGGAACGCACAGCGCCACCCTTCACGGTGAGGTCCCCCGGTCCAGTTCGGACAGGACCGAACGTGCAGGAGTCATCATGAAGAATCGAGCAAGCGCGCCGGCTGAGATTGCCATACTTACACCCTCGCCCAATGACGAATCGATCCAGTGCGCCATGGACGAGGTCGGGCGGGCCCCGCGTCGCCTTCATACAGTCGGCGCCGCCGTGCTCAGCGCCGTCGCCGCGGTGGTGGTTGCCGTTGCATTCGTGTTGCAAAGCGCTGAATCCAAGCCGGCCGACCCCGTCGCTTCGGACACGAACCCCACCGATGCACCCCTCCCCACCGATGCACCCCTCCCCACCGATCCGAACGGCGCGCGTCTCCTGTCCTGCTACGGCCTCGAAGGACCCCGTCCCCGGGTGCCCGCCCTGTACGAGCTGGTAGAAGCCGCACCACCCGTGCCCACCATCTACGGGCCGGAAGGATTCACCTCCACGCCCAGTGACCTCCCCGAACCCCAAGTTGATCAATAGCGACACCTACGTAGGTGCCCAGGCCAGCACGAGCACACCCCGCCCGCTCAAGGTTGTCGTCAGCGGGTTCGGGGGTGCCGACGCGTCCACACAGCCCACCAGGTTAGGATCGACTCCAGCCTGCTGAGGGGGACTGGATGGGGGCGGTCGAGTTCCGAATTTTGGGACCACTGGAGGTGGTTCGAGACGGTCGGACCATCAGCCTGTCGAGTGCGAAACAACGCTTGTTGCTGGCGCTTCTGGTTTCCCACGCAAATGATGTCCTCAGTGTCGACGCGCTCGTCGAGGGGTTGTGGTCCGATCGTGCACCGGCCACCGCGGTGGCCGTTGTCCAGTCCTACGTGAGCCAACTCCGCAAGGCCCTCGAAGCGCCGAGCCGCGGGGCCTCCAAGCCGACGGTGCTGCTGCGGGCCGAGGCGGGTTACCGCCTCTTCGTGGACCCCGACCTGTTCGACGCCACCCAGTTCGAGCGGCTTTCCAGCGCAGGTCGTGCGGCCCTGCAAGAAGCAAGGCCCGCCGAGGCGATCGAGCTGCTGGGCACAGGGCTGGCGTTGTGGCGGGGCGTCGCGTTCGGTGAGCTGGCCCATGAAGCGGCCATCCAGCCTGCAGCGCAACGGTTGCAGGAACTCCACGTCTTGGCGCTCGAGCTCCGAGCCGACGCGGCTGTGGCGCTCGGCCGCCATGGCGAGTTCGTCGGGGAGCTCGAAGCACTGGTGGCCGAGCACCCCCTGCGGGAACGGCTGTGGGGCCAGTTGATGGTGTGCCTGTACCGCAGCGGCCGCCAGGCCGAAGCGCTCGGGGCCTATCAGCGTCTGCGCCGTCACCTCAGCGAGGAGCTGGGCCTGGAGCCGAGCGTCGAGTTGCGCCACCTCGAGTCAGAGATCCTGCAACACGCTCCAGAACTCGATTGGTTTCC
>JANPEN010000248.1:0-8382 GCA_031422955.1 Acidimicrobiia bacterium | reverse complement strand
ATGAAGCCTACCGATGTCGTCGACAAGGCAACGATGCGGGACGATGTCCCCGACTTCGCCACCGGTGATACGGTAAAGGTCCATGTACGCGTGGTCGAGGGGAACCGCGAGCGCTTGCAGGTCTTCCAGGGCGTGGTCATTCGCCGGCAGGGATCCGGCGTGCAGGAAACCTTCACCGTGCGCAAGGTCAGTTTCGGCGTCGGGGTGGAGCGGACCTTCCCGGTTCATTCCCCCATCACCGGCAAGCTTGAGGTGGTCAGCCGGGGCGATGTCCGCAGGGCGAAGCTCTACTACCTACGAGACCGCGTCGGTAAGGCCGCCAAGATCAAAGAAAAGCGCTAACGGCCTGCGGGCCCGCCCGCTCATCCGCGCATGAGGCCTGCCTCGGTTGGGGTCGCCGGCAGCCTTGCCTTCGACCCCTTTCAGCGTTCCCGGTACGATCGGGAACTCTTCTTACGGAGCCGGGCCACGGTCCGGGCCTCGTGGGCTGGATGGGGCAATGGGCACGGGCCGAAAGCGGCTGGGCGCGGTGGGCGAGCAACTGGCAGCCATCGTCTATGAGCGAGAAGGCTTTACGGTGTTGGCCCGCAACTGGCGCTGTCGTCAAGGCGAGCTGGACCTCATCGTCGGTCGAGGCGACCTGGTGGTGTTCGTCGAGGTCAAGTCCCGATCCTCGTTAGCCTACGGCCATCCCCTGGAGGCGGTGACCCCGCTCAAGCAGGCTCGCCTACGCCGCTTGGCTGCGTTGTGGCTGGCCGCCACCGGTACCGGTTGGGCCCACGTCCGTTTCGATGTGGTGGCCGTTTTGGCTGGCCGAGTAGAAGTGGTGGCCGATGCTTTTTGAGGGCGCCGATTGGGGCGGGCTCAGCTCAGGCGGCCGTCGCGCCGTTGGAGCTGATCGCCCAATTGGTCCATGAAGTGCTCGCTGTCGGCCCGGAATCCCGCCACCACGTCGAGCATCACCAGGGGCCCGTGGCGAGGTATGAACTTGGCGGCCAAGGTGTGACCGTGGGCGTCTCGCACCGTCTGTAGACAAGCGTCGCGCAGGTCGGACAGAGCCAGGGCGCCGAGCAATTCACCGGGGTGGTGGGTACCTCTTCGGGGTTTCCACAGCACGACCCTGCGTTCGGTGAGGGCCGCCACCATGTCCCAGGACACGGGAAAGCCCGGCACCGGGCGCGGTGGCGGGCGCACGACGAGCATGAATCGCTGCACCAACGGCATGTCGCGCAACCGGTTCGATTCTTTGCCGTCGGGGTCGACCCGGGTGGTGAAATGGGGCAGGGAGAAGCGGGTGGCGGCCAACAGCGACTCGTCGTCGGCGAACTCGTACCGCACCGCCTCGGCGACGCGGTAGCGGTAGGGGGTCGGCTCGGTGCTCACGGGGTGGTGCTCACGAGCGGTGTCCCCGGGTGTGGGGACGGGCGGCGGCGTCCGCCAAGCGGGCGATGCGGCCTGCCTCCGTAGTCCAGCAGCCCCGGTGCCAATGTCGACGCAGATCGGGAGCCTCTCTGGGAACGACGACGTAGTGGCCCGTACCATTCGGTATGTCACGATGGCAGCTCGGGCAGCGATAGGCCTTGGTGGCCTGGTAGGGCTGCAAAAACCGCACCTCGACATCATCGAGCCAACTGGGGCCAGCGTCGATCACAGCCTGACCTTTCTTGACGGGGCGGGGCGGGGACTCAACCGACCAAGGCCCACAGCAGCAACACGATTGCCGCAGCCACCGCGGCCACCACGAAGACGTAGTCGCTGCGGCGCCGGCGCTGCACACGATGAGGGTTGAAGCCCACCCGGTCAGTATGCCAGCACCGCCATGCTCAGCCGTGGCGAGCCCACCAGCGGCGCACGGGGGGCGGTGCGTGGGCGGCGGGCCGGCATGGTCGCAGGAGGGCTGCTAAGGTAACCACGTTCGTCGCCTGAGGCGGCGGCTTCGGCGCCTCATCTGGCTCCCTGCATCGTTCGGTCCGTGCCTGGATCGTGTCGCTTCCGGAGCCTGCGTGCTTGCCAGTATCTCTTCAGCCGTCCTCCGCGGGGTGGACGGTGTTCCCGTCACGGTGGAAGTCCATGTGGCCGGGGGGCTACCTGCCTTCACGGTGGTGGGCCTGCCCGATGCCTCCTGCCGGGAGGCCCGCGACCGGGTGCGGGCCGCTATCTTGTCCAGCGGCTTTGCCTGGCCCATGCAGCGCATCACCGTGAACCTGGCGCCTTCGGGTCTTCCCAAAGCCGGTTCCGGGCTGGACCTGCCCATGGCCATCGGCGTGCTGGTGGCCAGCGGCGTGCTGAGCGCGGCCGCGGTCGCAGGTACCGCCTTTGTCGGAGAGCTGGGCCTAAACGGCGTGCTGCGCGCCGTGACCGGCACCGTGCCCCTGGTCGAGGCGCTGGTCGAGGACGCCGTGGTGGTACCCCTGGCCGGCCAGGCCGAGGCCGCGGTGCTGGGCCGCCATGTGGTGCAGGCCGCCTCTACCCTGCGAGCGGTGGTTGCCGCCTTGCGGGGCGAGGGGGCCTGGGAGCAGGCCGCGGCGTGCGCGGCGCCTCCTCCCGAAGCGGTGGCGGATTTGGCCGATGTCCGCGGGCAGGCGCTCGCCCGGCGCGCTGTGGAGGTGGCCGCCGCCGGGGGGCACCATTTGCTGCTGGTCGGCCCGCCTGGTGCCGGTAAGACCATGCTGGCCCAGCGGTTGGTTGGGCTGTTGCCAGAGCTGTCCCCCGAGCTGGCGCTCGAGGCCACCAAGGTGCACTCGGCAGCGGGGGAGCGGCTGCCGCCTAGCGGCTTGGTCCGGCGGCCCCCGTTCCGGGCGCCCCATCACAACGCTTCCATGGCCGCCCTAGTCGGAGGCGGTTCCAGTTGGTTGCGTCCCGGTGAGATCAGCCTGGCCACCGGCGGGGTGTTGTTCTTGGACGAGCTCGCCGAGTTCAGCCCGGCCGTGCTTGACGCGTTGCGACAACCGTTGGAGGAAGGCAGCATACGGGTGGCTCGAGCCCACGGGTCCGTGCAGTTCCCTGCCCGTTTCTTGCTGGTGGCGGCCTCCAATCCCTGCCCCTGCGGCAATTCCGGAACGTTGAGCGTCTGTCGATGTTCAGAAGCCACCCGTCGTCGCTATCGCCGGCGGCTGTCGGCCCCGCTCCTGGACCGTTTCGATCTGCGGTTGGCGGTGCAACGGCCCGATCCCGATCGTCTCGTGCGCGTCGGTGCCGAGGAGGGCAGTGCGGCCGTTGGCCAGCGGGTGGCTCAGGCCCGCGAGTTGGCTGCTCAACGCGGGGTGGGGGCCAACCGGGAGCTGACCGGGGCGCTGCTGGATCGTCACGCCGCCTTGAGCCCTTCGGGCCGTCGCATGATGATCGACGCCCTGCGTCAACAGCGACTCACCGCCCGCGGGGTGGACCGGGTGCGGCGGGTGGCCCGCACCCTGGCTGATCTGGCCGGGGAGTCAACCACGGTGCTCGGCGAGGAGCATCTGAGTTTGGCCATGCACCTCCGGGTGGATTGCGACGTGCTGCTCGGGGCCGAGCAGTGAGGCGCCTGCACCCCCCACCGCCAGAAGCGGAGCGGGCCTACGTGGCGGCCCTGCTGGTCTTGCCGGCAATGGGGCCCCACCGCCTGGACCAGCTGGTAACGGCGGCCGGCTCGGCCCAGGCCGCTTGGGAACTGCTGCGCCGGGGCCGTTCCAATCATCCGGATTTGGCCCGGGCCGAGCTGCGGGGGGACCGGGAGAAGCTGCTGTCGGGCTGGTTCGTGGCGGCACGGTCCATCGAACCCGGCGAGCTGCTTCACCGCCACCAACGTCACGGCGTGGAGCTGCTGGTGCGGGGCGCGGCGGGCTATCCCTTGCGGCTGCAGGAGGATCCCGAGCCTCCGGCCCTGCTGTTCGCTCGTGGAGATCCTTTGGCGCTGGCCGCCCCCACCGTGGCCATCATCGGAACCCGCCGGGCGACGCCCTACGGGCTCAAGTTGGCTCGTTCCTGGGCCGCGGAGCTGACCGAGGCCGGCGTCGCCGTCGTCTCCGGCCTGGCCAGCGGCATCGACCACGCGGCTCACGAGGGGGCCTTGACCGTGGCCACGGCGGCATGGACCGCAGCACCGGTGGCGGTGGTGGGCAGCGGACTCGATGTCGTGTACCCCCGCAGTAGCGCGAGATTGTGGAACCGGGTGGCCGAGGTCGGCCTGCTGTTGAGCGAGGCACCGTTGGGTACCCGTCCCGAGCCCTGGCGCTTTCCGGCCCGCAATCGGATCATCGCCGGCCTGGCCGACCTCGTGGTGGTGGTCGAATCTCACCTACAGGGTGGGTCCCTCATCACCGCTGAGGAAGCCACTGCCCGCAATCGCGGTGTGTTCGCCGTGCCTGGATCGGTCCATTCGCCGGCTTCAGCGGGAACGAATCGCCTTATTACCGAAGGGTCCCAGGTGGCTACGGCAGTGTCGGACCTGCTCGAGGCCTTGCCGTCGTGGCCGGTCCGCCCACACCGGGTGACGAACTCGAACCTTGAGGAGACAAAGCCGGTGGCGCTGGACCTCGATCAGCTCCACCTGCTGGAGGTTCTCGGCTGGGAAGGGGCCCTGCTCGACGACCTGGTCGATCGCACCGGCTGGTCCTTGGAGGTGACCAGCGCGGTACTGGATGAACTGCTGCGCCGCAACCTGGTGACGCAATCTGGTCTGTGGTTCATCCAGGAACGGGATTCCTCCAGTCACTAACCCCGTATTCGCCCACCTAGGGCGGTCGGACGGTAGCCTGAGGTGGCAGACGGTTGGTCTGAGATCAGCACGCCCGGTGGGCTGGCAACGCTTGGAGAGATCGAGCGACTGCGCAGCGCCCTGGCACGACCCAGTGAGGAACCATTGGCGGAGGAGCGAAGGTGACGCTCGAGTTGGACGAGAGGGTCGAAGAGCTGTGGTGGAAGTACGCAGCCACGCGTGACCATGACATGCGTGATCGTCTCATCGTCCACTACTCGCCGTTGGTGAAGTTCGTGGCCAGCCGGCTGGCGGCAGGTCTACCCCAGAATGTCGAGCAGGCCGACCTGGTCAGTTACGGCATCTTCGGGTTGATCGACGCCATCGATCGTTTCGATCCCGAGCGCGGCAACAAGTTCGAGACCTACGCCATGCAGCGCATCAAGGGGGCCATCCTCGACGAGCTGCGTAGCTACGACTGGGTACCTCGTTCGGTGCGGGCCAAGGCCCGTTCCATCGAGAAAGCCCTGACCAAACTGGAGAGCGAGTTCGGTCGCACCCCCAACGAGACCGAGCTGGCCGGCGAGCTGGGTATCGAGATCTCCCAGTTGCAAACGATGCTGTCGCAGATTTCCGGCGTCGGGCTCATCGCCTTGGACGAGATGCTCACCGGCAACGGTGATCGCAACGAGTCCGTGGCCCTGATCGACACCATCGCGGATGCCGGCGACGGCCCCGTCAGCCTGTTCGAGACCAAGGAGATGAAGCAGCTCCTGGCCTTAGGCATCAACGGCATGGGGGAGCGGGAAAAGCTGGTGCTCGTCCTTTACTACTTCGAGCATTTCACCCTGGCCGAGATCGGCAAGGTGTTAGGCGTGACCGAGAGCCGGGTCTGCCAGATCCACACCAAGGCCGTTATGCAGCTGCGCATCTTCCTGCAACGCCGGATCGATCCCTGAGCTGACCTGCTCGCCGCGGTGCGCCCTTGGCGAGCACCTTGGGCCCTGGGCCCCGCTACCCGCACGACCAGCTCCCCCCAGGGGAGGAGGCAACCGTGCTCAGCCACCATCCCCATGCCCTGCGAGGTCTCGCCCTCTCGCTGGGCTTGGCCTTGGCCGGCCCGCTGTGTCCCCCGCGGCCCTACCTCAGCCCCGTCCAGGCCCCTGTTGCCCTCGGCTTTCATCTGCCCGATGGGCCTTACGGTGCAGGAAACCGGGGGCTGGAATACGTCACCGAGCTCGGCCAGTCGGTGCGGGCGATTGGCGCTGGTGAGGTGACCTTCGCCGGCTCCGTGGCCGGCGAGCGTCATGTCAGCATTGCCCATGGCAAGGGGTTGGTCTCCTCGTACTCCTACCTGGACTCCATCGCCGTGCGCCGAGGTCAGCCCATCGCAGCCGGCTCCCTGGTGGGCACCACCACCGCCCGTTTCCAGCTCGGGGTGCGCCGCGACGGGGTTTACATCGATCCGGCCCCGCTGCTGCGCGGACGGCTGCGTCCTCGCCTGGTCGGCCTCGACTTTCCCCCGCCGTTGCGCTGCTGAGCGGACCCGGCGGGGTGGTCCGGGCTGGACGCGCAGTCGACTATGCTTCAACGGGTTTATCCACCAACTTTCGGCCCTCGTCCACTTCGGTCGCCCCCCGGGCGCAGGCGGCGGCTGAGCGCAACCGAAGGAGTTTCCCATGGCCGTCGTATCCATGAAGCAGTTGCTCGATGCCGGTGTCCACTTCGGGCACCAGACCCGGCGCTGGAACCCCAAGATGAAGCGTTTCATCTGGGGTGAGCGCTGCGGTATCTACATCATCGACCTGCAACAGACCCTGGAACGGGTCGAGGTCGCCTACAACGCCGTCCGTGACCTGGTGGCCGACGGGGGAACGGTGCTGTTCATCGGCACCAAGAAGCAGGCCCAGGACGCGGTGCGTTCCTACGCCGAGAAGTGCGGCATGCCCTACATCAACGAGCGTTGGCTGGGCGGCATGTTGACTAACTACCAGACCATGCTCAAGCGGGTCGGCAAGATGAAGGAATACCAGCGCATGCGCGACTCGGGTGAGTTCGCCATGATGCCCAAGAAGGAAGCCCTCCTCATCGGGCGTGAGCTGGAGAAGTTGGAGCGGAACCTGTCCGGTATCCGCAACATGGAGAAACTGCCAGACGCGGTGTTCGTGATCGACACCAAAAAAGAAGCCATCGGGGTGACCGAGGCGAACAAGCTGGGTATCCCCGTCGTGGCGGTGGTCGACACCAACTGTGATCCCGACATCATCCAGTACGTGATCCCCGGCAACGACGATGCCATCCGGGCCGGTAGCCTGATGTGTCGCATCATCGCCGATGCGGTAGAAGAAGGCCATTTCATCCGCTCCCGCCGTAGCGGAAACGGCGCCGGTCCCGCCCCCCG
Organism: Acidimicrobiia bacterium; assembly: GCA_031422955.1. Taxonomy (GTDB): domain Bacteria; phylum Actinomycetota; class Acidimicrobiia; order Acidimicrobiales; family CAIXPF01; genus CAIXPF01. Next base: position 1,306 of record JANPEN010000248.1, on the reverse strand, counting down.
CCGCGTCAACGTTGAGGAAGAAGCGGCCCGCGCCTCGGAACAGGCGGACGCCCGCCGCCAGGCGGCCATGGCCGCAGCCGAGCGCGAGGCTCGCATCGCCGCCCAGAAGAACGCCACCGATGAGCAGGCTGACGAAGCAACCCCGACCGAACCCGCCCTGGCGACCGAGACGGAGCCAATCGCCGCTGAGCCCGCCACCAGTGGCGAAACGGCCGCGGCCGGTCCCGTCGCCGGTGCCTCCTGAGCCCTGCCGCCAGCCGCTCAGCTCCCGTTACCTCAACGCTGCCATCACCCTGCCGTCATTAGCTCCGGCGCCGCCGCGCCCCCATCTCGACGAGGAAGAGTCATGTCCAACTTCACCGCTAAGGATGTTCAGAAGCTTCGCCAGGCCACCGACGCCGGCATGATGGACGCCAAGCGCGCCCTAGAAGCCAACGAGGGCGACATGGAGCGTGCCGCCCAGTGGTTGCGGGAGAAGGGCCTGGCCAAGGTGGCCAAGCTCTCCGATCGCGAGAACAGTCAGGGCACGGTGGCCATCGCCACCGACGGCAAGGGTGCCGCTCTGGTCGAGCTCAAGTCTGAAACCGACTTCTCGGCCAAGGCCGATGACTTCGTGGCTCTCGTCCAGCGCCTCGCCCAACTGGTACTCGACGGTGGTGAGGCCGGGGTGGCTGAAGGCCAAGCCGACATCGACAGCCTCAAGATCGCTAAACGGGAGAACATCGAACTGGGCACGGTGGCCCGAGTCGAGGTCGGTCCCGAAACCCTGATCGACACCTACCTGCACCGCCAGGACGGGCGGGGGGTCATTGCCGTCATCATCGAAGCCAGCGGGGTCGACCAGGAGACCCTGCACGAGTTGGCCTTGCATTGCGCGTTCGCCAAACCGCGCTATCTATCTCGCGACGAGGTTCCCGTCGAGGCCATCGAGAAGGAACGCGCCAACCTGTTGGACATCACCAAAGCTGAAGGCAAGCCCGAGGCCGCTTGGCCGAAGATCGTGGAGGGCAGGGTCAACGCCTGGCTGGCCGGCCAGGTGCTGCTGGAGCAAGGGGTGCACGGTGACAAAGAGACCGTGAGCCAGCGCATCGGCGCCGGGCACATCAACCGCTTCGTCATGGCTGTCATCGGCTCGTGACCGAAACCGCGGCCAACCGCCGTCCGGGTAGCGAGTCCTGGCGGCGGGTTCTGCTGAAGGTGTCGGGCGAGGCCTTCGCCAACCCCAACGGCTACGGCATCTCCGCCGACATCATCGACCAGATAGCTCGCGAGATCGTGGCCGCGCGCACGGAGCTGTCTCTGGACG
>JANPEN010000247.1:0-7169 GCA_031422955.1 Acidimicrobiia bacterium | reverse complement strand
CGGTGGCGGCGGGGTTTGGCTTCGTGCATCGCTCCCTGACCCACCCTGAGCCGCTGTTGGATCTGGCCCTGTTGCAGGTCCGCTCCTTCCGGGTGGTGACGCTGTCCGCGGGTCTGATCGCCACCGCCACCTCGGCGACCTGGTTCATGTATCCGCTTTTCATGACCGAGATGTGGGGCTATTCCATCTTCCGGGTGGGTTTGGCCATCAGCCCGGGTGCCTTTGCCATGATCCCCGTCACCGTGCTGGCGGGCCGCATCGCGGACCGCCATGGCTACCGCCGGTTGCTGGTGTCAGGTTCAACCATTGCCACCGCCGGGGTGGTGTGGTTGGCCTGGCGTCTCCAGCCGGGGTCGAGCTACGTGGTGGGCTTCCTGCCAGGGACCTTCGGCATTGGGTTGGGCATGGGCTTGATGATGGGCCCCGCCAACTCCGCCGCCTTGCGCGACGTGGCCAGTGACAAACTGGCGGCTGCGAACGCCGCCTACAACACCCTGCGCTTTTTGGGTTCGGCCCTCGGGGTGGCCCTTGCCGCTGCGGTGGTGGGCGCCAGCAAGGGTGCCCAACGGGTGGCCGCCTTGCACGATGCCCTGTGGCTGGTTGCCGCCATCATGGCGGCCGCCCCGGTGCTGCTGTTCTGCCTGTACCCGCGATCCACGGGTCGAAGGACGGCAGCGTCCAAAGGACAAGCCCAACCAGCCCCCAAAACGGTCAGCTAGCGCAGGGACGAACAACGAACGGCACAGACCGAACACAAGCGAGGGCACTACCGGTACACAACCCCGTGAACTGCACCGACGGGTTCCCGGCACCCACAGGCTACGAGATCGAGATCGTCCATCGGGTCACCCCCCGAGGAGGCGTTGCAGCTCGGCCCGGATTCGTTTCTCGCTGACGGGCTGGGCGGTGCCCAAGACTTGGGCGAAGGTGGCCACCCGCAATTCCTCTAGCTGCCAGCGCAGCCCGGTGACCTCGGGAGGATGACTGCCCGACGGCCAACGGGCAGCCAACCGATCGAAGTCGCGCTCGATGGCGTGGACCTTCTGCATGCGGGCCGCGTCGGCGTGGGGGTCCTTGAGCGCTTTGTCCAGCCGGCGCTGGATACCCAGCACATACCGACCCAGCTGGCTCAGCCGCTCCAGGCCGGCGGCGCTCACGAAACCGGGATGAATCAGATCCCCCAGGTGCAACCGCATGTCCGCCAGCGAGGCCGCCGCGGCCGGCGCCGCTGGCCCGCCGAGCGTATCGAGCTGCACCGCCACCCTGGCCGCGGACACCAGCAACCTGGCCCCTTCGCCTGCCACCCGCACGGTGGTGGTACTGGCGGTGGCCCCAATCGAGCGGCGGAGCTGTTCAAAGCCGGCCTCGTCCCAGGCCGGGCCGCCCGCTTCGGCCAGCAGATGATCGAAGGTGGCCACCACGCAGTCCTCGGCGAAATCGGCCACGGTGAGACCGAGCCGGGTGGCGGCCAGCTTGACCTCGTTGCCCAGCACTGGGCGCATGGCTCGTAGGGTGCCGGCGGTGGTGAGCCGCAGCAGACGACGGGTGCCCTCCCAGTGGGCGATGGCCTGTTCTGCGGGGCTGGGCAGCAGCCGCAACCCCACGCTTTCACCTTCGTCGATGAGGGCCGGATAGCCCAACAGGGCCCGCCCCGGCCCTTCGGTGTGCACCATGGTCTCTACCGTGTCGAAGGTCCAGCGGGTTTGGCCGTGGCGTTCGAGGTCGGCGGAGGCGTGGCGCAAGGTGGCCCGCAGCCGGGGGCGCAGGGCCCGTTGCAGGGCGGGTAGATCGCGGCCCTGGCCCACCACGGCGCCTTCCGCATCGGTGATCCGGAAGTTCATGCGCAGGTGCGGATCTACGTCCTGCAGGCTGAACATGCTTGAGGGTATGGACTGGTGGATGGCGGCGGACAGGCGGTGGGCTAGGACCTCGGTCAGTTCCCCGTCGGCGGGGGACATACTCTGTAGTATGGCGGTGGCGTGTTCGGCGACGGGGACGAAAGCACGGCGCAGCGCCTTGGGCAGTTGGCGGATGAGGGCACCGACCAACTCGGTGCGAAACCCCGGTACCAACCAGTCAAAGCCGTGGGTCCGCAGCTGGTTCAGCTCGGCCAGCTCCAACTCTACGGTGACCCCGTCGTCGGGTTGACCCGGGTTGAAGCGATAGGACACGGCCCAACCTGCGTGGGGACCACCGGGCCACGTGTCGGGGTAGTCCGTGGCGTAGGACGCCTCGTCGAAGGTGTGGCCGTACAGCGCCTCCCCGGTCAGATCCAACCGGTCGGGTTGTTCGACACGGGTCTTTTTCCACCACTGATCGAACCGAGCACCGGAGGTGACGTCGGGGGGTACCCGGGGCTGGTAGAAGTCGAACAGAACCTCATCGTCGGGGGCTACATGGCGCCGCAGGCGATGCTCGCGCTGGCGCAGATCGGTTAAAACCTCCCGATTGTGGGCCAAGAAGCGATGGTGGCTGGTCCAGTCGCCCTCCACCAAGGCATGACGGAGGAAGAACTGGTGGGCCAGCGCCGGGTCGATGGCGCCGTAGTCCACCCGGCGCCCCGCCACCAGGGTCAGACCAAAAACCGTCACTCGCTCCAAGGCCACCGTGGCCGCCCGGGCCGGGGACCATTGCGGGTCGTGATAGTGGTGGGTGAGCAGGTGGGGGGCCAACTTCTCCACCCATTCGGGCTGGATGCGGGCCACCCCCCGGGCCCACAGCCGGTTGGTTTCCACCAGCTCGGCCGCCATCACCCAGCGAGGCTGCTTGCGCTGCAGGCCCGACCCCGCGGCAATGCTGAAGCGGGCCCCACGGGCACCGAGGTAGTCGCCTCGATCGGGGTCGCGCAGGCCGATGTGGGACACCAGTCCGGCCAGCAGCGCTTTGGCGACATCGTTGGGGGCGGCGTCGTCGTGGTTGGTGGCGAAGCCGAGCTGGTTGGTGACCCGTCGCAGCTGCGATACCAGGTCTTGCCATTCCCGCACCCGCAGGTAGTTGAGATATTCGCTGCGACACAACCGTCGAAACTGGTTGGAGGAGAGCTCGTGCTGGCGTTCGCGAAGATAACTCCACAACTTCAGGTAGGCGACCAGGTCGGAGTCGGGGTCCGCAAAGCGGCGGTGGGACTGTACGGCCGCCTGTTCGTGGCCAGTGGGTCGCTCGCGGGGATCTTGGATAGAAAGGGCGGCGGCGATGACGCTCACTTCCCGCACGCAACCCAGTTGTTCTGCCTCCAGAATCATGCGGCCCAGCCGGGGGTCGAGGGGGAGACGGGCTAACTGGCGGCCCATGGGGGTAAGCCAGCGCCGGGTGCCTTCCTGGCGGGGGTCGAGGGCGTCGAGTTCCTCCAGGAGCGCTACTCCATCTTTGACAGCCCGCCGCTCGGGTGGCTCCACAAAAGGAAAAGATTCTACTTCACCTAAACCTAGAGCGGTCATCTGGAGAATGACCGATGCCAGGTTGGTGCGCAGGATCTCCGGCTCGGTGAAGGCCGGCCTGGCCTGGAAATCCTCTTCGGAGTAGAGCCGTACGCAGATGCCCGGCCCGACCCGGCCGCAACGCCCGGCCCGCTGGTTGGCCGAAGCCTGCGAGATCGGCTCAATGGGTAGCCGCTGCACCTTGGTGCGTCGGTTGTAACGGGAGATGCGGGCGGTGCCGGTGTCGATCACCGCCCGGATGCCGGGAACGGTGAGGGAGGTCTCCGCCACGTTGGTGGCCAGCACCACTCGGCGACCGGGATGGGGGGCGAAGACCCGGTGCTGTTCTGCCATCGACAGGCGGGCGTAGAGGGGCAGGATCTCGGTGTTGGGGCGGTCCAGGCGGCGCAGCGCCTCGGCGGTGTCGCGGATCTCGCGCTCGCCGGAGAGGAACACCAAAAAGTCTCCTGGACCTTCGGCGCTGAGCTCGTCCACCGCCTCACAGATGGCCTGGGTCTGGTCTCGATCCACCTCGTTGGCGCCGGCGCCGCCTTCCAGCGGCCGGTAGCGCAGCTCCACCGGAAAGGCCCGGCCCGACACGTTGATGACGGGGGCGTCGTCGAAATGGCGAGAGAAACGCTCGGTGTCGATGGTGGCAGACGTGATGATGATCTTGAGCTCTGGCCGTTGCTGGCGCAGCTGGGTGAGGTAGCCCAGCAAGAAGTCGATGTTGAGGCTGCGCTCATGGGCCTCGTCGATGATGATGGTGTCGTAACGGCGCAGCATCCGGTCGCGCTGGATGTCGGCCAGCAGGATGCCGTCGGTCATGACCTTGACCAAGGTGGCGTCGCTGACCTTGTCGGTGAAACGCACCGCGTAGCCGATGAGCCCGCCGACCTGTTCACCCAATTCGGCGGCGATGCGTTCAGCCACGGCCCGAGCGGCCAGGCGCCGGGGCTGGGTGTGGCCAATCAGGCCCTCAATGCCCCGGCCCGCTTCCAGGCACAGCTTGGGCAGCTGGGTGCTCTTGCCCGAGCCGGTCTCGCCGGCCACGATCACCACCTGATGGGAGCGGATGGCCTCCAACAAATCGTCGTGGCGGTCGGTGACGGGCAACTCGGGCGGGTACCACAACGGCGGCACCGACGCCCGCCGGGCCGCGTAACGGACCTCCCTCGCCGTCTCGGCCGGGCTAGCCGGGCTAGCTGGGCCAGCTGGGCCTGGTTCAGACGGGGACGGGTGAACCGGGGACGGGTGAGTGGGCGTCAGGCCAACCTCGGGCAGCGTTTCCACGACCCTCCAGCCTAGGAGCGTCGACGGGCAACACCCCGCCGGTCTGGCCGGTCTGGTCGTTCAGTCCGTGCCGGAAGTCTTGGGGGGACCGGCCGCTAGCCGTGCCCGCACCGCGTCGAGCTGCGCCTGGCGGTGTGGGTCACCCGACCAACGAGCCTCGATCCACCAGGTGGCCCCCGCAGCCTCCCAGCCGGCCACCGTGGCCCGATCGGCGGCGGGGTCCTGGCCGGGGGTTTCTCCCTCCACGATCAGCTCGTAGGTGCGGCCGGGGGTGCTGTGCTGGTTGAGCCAGGCCCGCATCTCGGCCACCTCCGCCAGGGTGGGCGGGCGGGGGCCGTTCTCGTCCACGGTGTTGGGCAGTAGGCCATCGACTCGCAGCACTCTGGCCATGGAACGGGGCCGGGGCCAGGCCCCGACCACCCAGATGGGCGGGCGGGGTCGCTGCACCGATGCGGCGGGGGCCAGCAGGTCGTTGCGGGGCACGTCCAGGTGGAAATGGGCGCCGTTATAGTTGGCCTCACCGCCGAAGAGGGCGTCGATGATGTCGAGCCCCTCGTCCATGCGCTGGGCCCGTTGCTTTCGGTCGGTCACCTCGCCGGTGGCGCCCAGCAACGGGTCGACCGCCCCCAGGCCCACGGCCAACATGGCCCGACCTTGCGACAGCTGATCGAGGGTGGCCAGTTGGCTGGCCACCTTCCAGGGCCGCCGCCAGGGCAAGGGGGTCAGCAAGGTGCCCAGCCGAATCCGTTGGGTGCGCACCGCCATGGCCGCCAGCAGCGACCAGGCGTCGATCCCGAAGGCGGCCTCCCACACGAACAGGCCGTCCCAGCCGGTCTGGTCGGCGAGTTCGGCCAGGGCCAGTTGCTGGGTTGCCGAACCCCCTGGCAACACGAACCCGAAGCGCATTACGCGGTGGTCGCTGCTTCGGTGACCAGTGCCGCTGGCTTCGGGGAGACGGTCTGGCGGGCGAGAACGGCCAGCGCACCGAAGGCGATGACCATGCCCACCGCTTGGATGGCAAGGATCTGCTCGTTGAGGAAGAGATACCCGGCGATGGCGGCGCCGACCGGCTCACCCTGCAGCAACACCGACATGATGGACAGATCGACATGGGGTTGGGCCCAGGTCAACAACCCGTGGCCGACACAGCCGGGCACAATGGCCAGGGCCAGCAGCCAACCCAGGCCATGATCGGGGGGTGCCAGCCCCGCATCGTTGACGACGAGCACAACGGGGATGAGACACACTGCAGCCACCGCGGCCATGCACAGTAGGTACTCGACGGTACCCACCCCGGCTCGCGCTTTCTTGGTCACGAAGAGGTAGCAGACCCAGATGCCGATGGCGGTGACGGACAGGACCAGCCCGAGGGGTGTGGTGCCGTCGGCGGAGAAGCCGGGGATGACGAACAAGCTCACCCCGCCAATGGCTGCCGTTGCGCAGAGCACCGCCAGCCGGGTGATGGTCTCGCCCAGGAAACGGGCCCCGACCACCATGGCCAAGACCGGGGTGAGGGCGGCGGTAACGGTGGCGATGCCGACGCTGGCGTGCTCCAACGCGGTGAACCACACGGCCAGGTTCACCCCGAACAGCAGGCCACCGGGTATCGAGCGGCGGAGCATGTCCCAGGTGATGCGGCGTCGGGTGGCAGCGCAGATCAGCCCGAAGACGACCGCCACGATGGCCAAGCGCCAGAAGGCCAGCACCGTTCCGGGCAGATCGGCCTTTTTGGCCAACACCCCCGAAGAGGCCCAGCAGGCGGTGGCGGCCAGCACGGCCAGCACCCCCAGCCCTGAGCTGCGCCGGGCGGCGGCTGCCTGCTCGGCCTGCTCAGCCTCGGTGAACGATGTGGACATGGCTGAACCGTAGCGGGATGAGTTCGGGGGCGGGCGGGACTTTGCCGTACCGCGGCGCGCCCGGGTCGGTCAGGCCAGGTTGGCTGCCAGCTCGGAGGCAGGCTCGCCGGCGATGCGGGTGTGCCACATGCGCCGGGGCTGGGTCATGTCGAAAGGAGTGCCCCGATGCATTAGACGCCGGTTGTCCCACACCACCGCGTCACCCACCTCCCACTGGTGGTGATAGGTCCGGGGCGGCTGGCAGGCCTCGTCCACCAGGCGGTCGAGGAGCTGCTCGGACTCGGCTGGGTCCAGCCCGGGGATGCCGTAGGCGTGGCGGCCGATGATGAGGTTGGCCCGGCCGGTCTCGGGATGGATCTTGACCAGTGGGCGCAGGGAAGGCTCGCCATCGTGGTAGCCGTATCCGTCGTAGCTGCCCTTGTCGTTCTGCTTGGAGGGTAAGTAGCCGGCCCGGCCCTGGCTGTAATAGAGCGAGTGGTAGGCGGACAGGCCCTGTACCAACGTGGCGGTGTCGGCGTCGAGGGCGTCGAAGGCGGCGGCCATGTCGGCCCAACCGGTGGCGGCGCCCTCGGTGGGAACGATCTCGGCGGTGAACACTGCCCCC
>JANPEN010000246.1:0-2318 GCA_031422955.1 Acidimicrobiia bacterium | reverse complement strand
CAGAACTGTGGCGCAGCCAGGGTCGGCGATGAGCGCTTCTGCGAGATTTGTGGTCTCGATTTCCACACCGGGCGCATGCCCCAGCCGCCGGTGGTCTCGGCCCAGCCGGCGTCACCCCTCGTTGATCCCAAGACCAGTACTATTCCCGCCGCCCCGGCTGCGTTGGCCGCGCCGATTGGCTGGGTGGCGGTGTTGCACTGTGATCGGGACTGGTGGCAACACAACACCGGGGCGGGGGGCGTGGCCGACGGGGTGCCCTACCCCGACCCCGAACCGGCTCCCCGAAGGATTGAGCTGCGGGCCAGGGTCAACCTAATTGGGCGTACGTCGGGCTCCGCGGTGGCCGACATCGACTGCGGCAGCGCCGACACCGGTGTGTCGCGCCGTCATGCCCGGCTGAGCCTGGGCACGGCGGGGACCTGGACGCTGAGTGACCTTGGCTCCACCAACGGCACCTTTGTGGGTGAGGCCAGCACCAAGCTCGTCGCCCAGGCCGACACCGCCTTCGACCCGAGCGAACCCATCAGAATCGGCGCCTTCACCGTGCTGCGCTTGGAACCGGTCGAGCCGGCCTGACTCCGATGAAGGAAACCCCTAGCCCCGGAGGGGCGACGACACATACCGCCACCATCCGGGCAGAATGGGCGGGGTGAGCGCTCCGGTCAATGCCCGTACGTTGCGTACCAAGCGTGCGGTAGCCATCGCGTTCGCCGGCCACGGTTCTGGTTACGTGCTGAGTGCCTATCTGCTGGCGGGGGCGCTGCTGCGGCGTCGAAGGGGTCCGGTGAGGGGGGCTGATCTGCGGGCGGTGACGACGGTTTTAGCCATTCGGCCATTCTTCGAATGGGCCCTGCATCGCTTTGTGCTCCATGCCCCCGCGCCGGCTACCAGCGGCAGGCGCCTCGATCCGGGGGCGGCCCATCGGGGTCATCATCAGGTGCCAGATGATGTCAGCGGCGCCTTGCTCGGCCCCGGTTTCGCCCTCTCCAATGGCGTTGGGGTAGCGGTGCTAGCCGGCGCAGTTGGCCGGTTGAGTGGCGGTCCGGGGGGTGCCCTGGCCGGGGCGATGACGGGGGAGCTGGGCCTGTTGGGCTACGAGTGGATCCATCTGCTCTCCCACAGCGGCTACCCGCCGCGCTCCCATTGGTTTCGGCGGCTGCGGGGCGCTCATCTGCGCCATCACTTTCGCGACGAGCAGGTCAACTTCGGGGTCACCTCCCGCCTGGCGGACCGGCTGTTGGGCACCGCCGCCTGAACTGGCCGGTAGGTGTGGGAGATGATCAACGGTCAGGGGCCGGCTCTCATGGCGGCGTCGATGCCCCGCTCGATCCATCGATCAATTGTTGCTGCAGTCAACCAGCCTCACGCAGCGTGGGTCGGCCCCTTGGAGCGCGCGACGCAGTGACCCGTCGCATTGGCGCGGGTTGAACGCCGCCCCTAACGGGTCGCCACCGTCGGCCTTTCGGCCGCTGCCAGGGCCGACGCCCGAGCGACCTGCGGACCGGTGACTCGCGGCACGGCCCGAGGATCGCGGGGGCGATCAGTTCACCGCGAAACGTAGTTTCAGTTTTGTTCACGCGCTGTTGCAGTCAATGACATCCTCCGGCCCTACCCGGTCTTTAGGGGCTCGATAGAACAGGTCACGTTCGTGGCGCGGGCAAACGGGCGAGAGGGGTCTTGGATGACACTAACCGAGATCGCCTTAAGTGCTGGGACCGCGTCCGGGCAGTCGGACAGATCGGCACAATTCCAGACCGGGTTGTGTCGCGTTCCTAAATCAGGAGGTCATGCAAATCATGAGCAAACTCCCACGCCGGGCTCGGCGGGCAACGCTTTGCGGGTTGGTTGCGACCGGGGTTCTCCTCGGCGCCGACATCGCCAGCGCTGACGGTACCCGTTTCTCCACCTACACTCCACTGGCCGCATCGGTCGGCCCGACCGCCAACGAAGCGGCTCCCATCACGTTCGGAAACCCGGCCTTCCAGCAGCGCTCGATTGCGGATCGCACCGCGCAGCTGGCGGCAAACAAGCCGAACTCCGGTAACTGGGACATGAACACCGTGAATGAGAGCGGCCCGGACAAGGGCCGTTTCCTGTTCACGGTGTTCGAGACTGGCCAGTCCGGGGTGCAACGCCACGATCTGGAGACCGGCACGACCGACACCATCTGGCAAAGCCCCACTTTCCTTGGTCACGTGGCCTTCGATGCGTCCTACTGGACCCCGTGGGGCACGCTGGTGACCGCTGAGGAGAGCTGGTGTGAGGCCCCCGCCGGCTGCACGACCAATCCTTATGGTCGCTTCTTCGAGTTCAAGAAC
>JANPEN010000245.1:0-10623 GCA_031422955.1 Acidimicrobiia bacterium | reverse complement strand
GTTGGGTATGGTCGGGCCCGAAGGGAGTACACGCCGATGGTGGTTTTGTGGCGGCTGTTCTGGCTCCAGTCGATGAACACCTTGTTGGGGCGGAGGGCTTTGGTCATCTCGCTGGTGATCCGCTTGGGTTGCCGTTTCTCCAGCAGTTGGGCCACCGCCAAGGCGAAATCCTTGGCCTCATCGTGCGTTGCCGGGCTGTTGAGCGGCACGTACAGCTGCAAGCCCTTGGAACCGCTGGTCTTGGGCCAACACTGCAAGTCCAGCGCCGCCAGCACCTCTCGAATCTCCAGGGCCACCTGACAGCATTCGGTCATGGCCGCCGGTTCGCCGGGGTCGAGGTCGAAGACCAACAAGGTGGGGGTTTCGGGGTCGGCGGCGCGGGCCATGGGGGCATGCAACTCCAGGGCGGCCAGGTTGGCGGCCCACACCACCGCGGCCACGGTGTCGAGCACGCAGTAGCCGATGGGACCGCCCCGATCCCCAGGCCCCAGGGCGGTACCCACCCAATCAGGACGGTGCTTAGGACAGCGCTTTTCGAAGAAGCTGGTACCTTCGACCCCGTTAGGGAATCGGCGCAAGGTCAGGCCCCTGTCACCCAGATGGGCCAATAGCGTGGGGGCGATGCGGGCGTAGTAGTCAATGACCTGACCCTTGGTGAAGCCCAGCGCCGGGTAAAGCACCTTGTCAAGGTTGGACAAACTGAGCGTGTGGCCCTCGACCTCTACCAGCGGCATACCCCGAGGCTAGTTGGACGCTCGCCCCACCGAATCGACAACGATTCGGTCCGTAATCCCACCGAAAGAAGCAGGCGAACTCCCCCGCTCAGGCCGACTTTCGGCGAACGGCTCGTTTGGGGGCGGCCACCTCGGCGGCGCTGTCACCCTCGGCGGTCTCGGGGCGGCCGGTGGGATGGCGTTTGCGGGCCGCCTTGGCTTCCGCCACCGACGCCTCCAGCGCGGCCAGCAGGTCCACCACTTTGGTCGGGCTGGCCGCCATGGGCTCCAGCACGATCTCGCTCTCCCCGGCCGCCTTACGGTCCAAGATCTCCAGGAGCTGTTCGCGGTAGGTGTCACGGTACTTGGCCGGCTCGAACCCGGCGGAGAGGGAATCCACCAGGGTTTGGGCCATGGCCCGTTCCCGATCCGTCAGCTCCACCTTCTCCACCGCCTCGAGCTCGGGCAGCTCGTCCACATCGTTGAGCTCGTCGGCGTAGACCATGGTGTTGAGCACCAACTTGCCTTCCCGCACCCGCAGGGCGGCCACGTACTGCTTGGAGCGCATCACGAACCGGGCGATGCCCACCTTGCCGGAGCGCTCCATGGCATCCACCAGCAGCGCGTAGGGCTTGACCGCAGCCCGGTCGGGCACCAGGTAGTAGGCCGAGTCGTAGTAGACGGGGTCGATGTCGACCAGGTCGACGAACTCTTCCAGATCAATGGTCCGCTGGGCCGCCGGCATGATGGAGGCCAGCTCGTCCTCGGACACCGTGACGTACTGTTCTGCGCCGATGGCATAACCCTTAATGATGTGGTCACGGCCCACTTCTTCACCGTCAACGGCAGACACCAGCTTCTGTTTGACCCGCGACCCGGTACGACTATCCAGTTGATTGAACGACACCGACTTGCGGCTCACCGCGTTGTACAGCTTCACCGGGATGCTGACCAGGCCAAAGCTGATCGCACCGCTCCAGATCGCTCGGGCCATGTCGTCCTCCAGGACCTCGCGCTATAGGGATGTATCGATTTCGGGGAAAGGGTATCGCCTCGATCAGCTCAGAACGGCGCGCGCCACCAAGTCCATACCAAAGGAGGTGAGGATGGCCAAATACAGCAATCCGGTCGCCGCCATCACCGCGGAATACTGGCGTTCTTTGAGCGCAGCCCAGGTGACCGCCACCAAGATCGGGGTGCTCACCGCACAGGCCACCCAAAACCAGCCCAACAACCCGCCGTAATCGTCGTCCACCGCGCCCGAAAGCACCGACACCATTCCGGTGGGCAACAACAACACCACCAACTCCGCCGGCCAGGTGGCCGCCGTCCAACGGACCAGCTCCCGCAGCGGGGCCCGACCCAAACCGGGCTGCACCAGGTACCAGTGACCCAACAACATGGCGTCGCTGACCGCGCCCAAGAAGGCGGCGCCGACCAGGAGCCGGGCCACCGCGGTGAACCATGGACCGTCGCTGGCCAAACCGGCGGCGACCAGTCCGAGCCCGCCGATAAGGGGGGCCACCAGGTCCAGGCCAGGAGGAAACTCCGGCCCGGTCTTGTCGAACGTGACCACATCCCGATCGATGCCGGTCATGGTGGCCACCCTGGCGCTGCGTCGTTCAATGGTCTGGCGCTGGCCGGCCACCCCGACCCGGCGCCGTTGCACCGACACCACCAGCGCCACCATGGACGCCCCGAACACCCCCAGGGAGGCCAGGTCCCTCCCCCACGACCAGCCGATCAAGCGGCCTACCCCGAACGCCCCCAAAGCCATGAGCCCGAAGGTGGCCCGCATCAACCAGCCGTAGCCGAGGCCGACCTCACGGCGCCGGGTCGTCACCCACAGGAACACCAGCCCGCCGGTAGCCCATTGCAGGAGAACGGCCGCCGCGTCGAGGCGCATCACCGCGGCTCAGGCCTCGACCACGACGAGGGAGTGGTCAGCGTGGTTGAGGGCTTGGGGGCCGTCGGCGGTGGCGACCACGATGTCCTCCAGCCGGGCCCCCCACCGACCTTGCACATAGATGCCCGGCTCGATGGAGAAGGCGTGGCCGACCTCCAACACGGTGGCGTTGCCTTCCACGATGTAGGGGTCCTCGTGTTCGAACAGGCCGATGCCGTGGCCGGTGCGATGGATGAACTGCTCCCCGTAGCCGGCCTCGGCGATGACCTTGCGGGTGGCCCGGTCCACGTCCTGGGCGGCGGTGCCCACCGTGGCCGCTGCCACCCCGGTGGCCTGGGCTTGGAACAACACGTCGTAGAGCTCACGGAAGGCGGCGGGCGGCTCACCGGTGTAGATCATGCGGGTCATGTCCGAGCAGTAGCCTGGCTCGCCGTCCACCATCGAGAGAGCACCACCGAAATCACACAGCACCACCTCGCCGGGCCGGATGATCCGCTCGGAGGCGTGGTGGTGGGGTGACGAGGCGTTCTCACCTGCAGCCACGATGGCGAAGTTGACATGGGCGTGGCCCTCGGCCAGCAACCGCCGGCTGATGTCCTCCGATACCTGGGCCTCGCTGCGCCCGATGAGGGGAATCTCCCCCGCTTGGAGCTGCACCGCCACCCGATCCGCAGCGGCCGCAGCGGCTTTCAGGGCGGCGATCTCGGCCGGGTCCTTACGGGCCCGCAACGGGCCGACCAGCTCCACCGAGCGGCGCCAGGCCGCCGCGGGCAAGTGGCCCATGAGGTCCACCAGATGACGGGCCCAGGTCTGGTCCCCGATAGCCGCTACGTCGGGGGCACCACAGAGCTGGGCCACCACCGCGATGGGGTCCTCGGTCTCCTCCCACCCTCGGATGGAGAAACAATCGGGCCGTTCAATCACCCTGGCTACCTCGAGGCGGGGAATGACCAGGGTGGCGGCCGCCTCGCGGGGCAATACCAACATGGTCAGACGAGGCAGGGGCATGGCCTCGTAGCCGATGAGGTAGGGCAAGTCGGCGCCCACCGATACCAGCAGGACGTCGACCCCCTGGTCGGCCATGGCAGAACGAACCCGATCGAGACGTGCGGCGTACATGGCCTCCAGGCTAGGTGGCCGCTGCCCTTCGCCGAACCCCGAGGCCAGCAGAGACCCTGTCGACCAATAAGCTCCCGCTTCGCATGCAGGACTGGCAGGAAAAGTTCGTAGATTTCTTGGTCGACACCGGCGCCTTCCGGCTGGGAACGTTCACCCTCAAGAGCGGCCGGCTTTCCCCCACCTTCGTCAACACCGGCCTGGTCGGAGACGGTGTCGGCCTCGCTGAGCTGGGCGAGGCCTACGCGGCGAGAGCCGTGCAGGTCTGCGGGGCGGACGGTTTCGACGCGGTGTTCGGCCCCGCTTACAAGGGTGTACCCCTGGCCGTGGCCACCGTCATCGCCCTGGCCGGCCGGGGATTGCGGGTGCCGTATCTGTTCGACCGGAAAGAGGCCAAGGACCACGGCGAAGAGGCGGCCGGGGGCGACGAGGTTGCCGCCCGCCTGGTCGGGCACCGCCCCGCCCCGGGAGCGCGGCTGATCCTGGTCGACGATGTGCTTACCACCGGGGCGACCAAGTTCGAAGCAGTCGCCCTGCTGCGCCGGCTGGTGCCCGAGGTGAGCTTCCCGGCCTTGATAATCGCCGTGGACCGCCAGGAAGCCGACGACAACGGCGACGATGCGGCCGGGCTGTTCACCCGGGAAACGGGAATTCCCGTGCACGCGGCGGTGACCATGACGGACATCTTGGGCCACCTGCACGCCACCGGACGCCTCAGCGATACCGCCAGCCGTGACTGCATCGACTACCTGGGACGCTACGGCACCGCCCCGGCCAGAGCCTGGGCTCGGGCCATGGCCTCCGATTCAGCTCCGCGCTGACACCCGCCGAGCCCGCAGCGTCACCGCGGTCGATCCGGCCGCAGCCGAAGCGGCCTGACGGGCGTGATAGGAGGACCGGGTCAGCGGGGAGGCTTCGACATGGGCGATGCCCTGAGCCTCGCCGTAGGCGGCCAACTCCACGAAGGTGGACGGCTCTACCCAACGAGCCACGGCCAGATGGTGGGAGGTGGGCCGCAGATACTGGCCGATGGTGACGATGTCGACCCCAATGGCGGCCAGGTCGTCCAAGGTCTGGCGCAACTCGTGGTCGGTCTCGCCCATCCCCACGATGATGGAGCTCTTGGTGACCAGCCCCGCTTCCTTGGCTGCGGCCAGCACCCCCAAGGAGCGGGCGTAGGAAGCGGAAGGGCGGGCGGCCCGTTGCAGGCGGGCCACCGTTTCAATGTTGTGGTTGGCCACGTCGGGCCGGGCTTGGAAGATGATCGCCAAGGAGGCCGGATCACCTTTGCAGTCCGGAAAGAGCACTTCGACGGCGCAATGGGGGGCTAGGGCCCGGATGGCGGCGATGGTGGCGGCGAACCCACTGGCTCCACCGTCGGCCAGATCGTCGCGAGCCACCGCCGTCACTACCGCGAAGCTCAGGCCCATGGCGGCCACGGCCTGGGCCACCCTGGCCGGCTCGCCCAGATCGAGGGGAAGGGGTTTGGAGGTGTCCACCAGACAGAAGCCACAGGCCCGGGTGCAACGCTCCCCGTTGATCATGAAAGTGGCGGTACCATCGGCCCAACATTCCGAAAGGTTCGGGCAGCCCGCCTCCTCACAAACGGTGACCAGATCCAAGCTGCGAACCAGCTGGCGCAGTTTCAGCACCGGCTGATCGTGTCGCACCCGGGGTCGCAGCCACTCCGGCTTCGGACTGGTGATGGTCAAACCCTCGCTCACCCCGGCCTCGGCCAAGCGGCCTTGCAGCCGCACCGGCTTCCCCGCCCCCAGCCCTCGACTAAAGGGGGTCAGATCGGCCGGGCCATGCCGCCAGACCACGTCGGCTCGATCAATGAGGGACCCATCCGCGGCGGGCAGCGCCGTCGGGTCAGCAGCAGGTCCGGCCGAGGGGGGCTGGCCCCAGCGCTGACCGGCCCTGACCATCACCGCGTCGACTACCTGGCTCATGCCCACGCCAACGCCTTCAGAGGCCAGGGTGGTCACCTTCCGGTCGGCCAGCCCGCAGGCCACGATGCGGCTGAAAGCGTCCAACACCTCATCGGTGACGTTGAGGGCGAAGCCGTGCATGCAGCGCCCCCGGGACAACCTCACCCCGATGGCGGCGATCTTCTTGGGCGCCGCCCCTCCCCCCGACGACACCCATACCCCCGGGTATGTCGGGTCGTAGAAACAGCCGGGCAGGCCGAGATCGGCCAGCGCCTCGATCAACACCTGGGCCACTCCCGCCACATACCCGGCGGTATCGGCCATACCCCCGCCGCGGTGTCCAGCCACGTCGAGGATGGGATAACCGACCAACTGGCCGGGGCCGTGGTAGGTGACATCGCCACCCCGGTCGGCCCGCACCAGCTCCGCCCCCAGCTCGTCGGGCGGGCGGCGCAGGTTGGCCAAGTTGGCTCGTACCCCCAGCGTGTACACCGGTTCGTGCTCCAACAGCAGCAGATAATCGGTGCCCGGCCGGCGGAACAGCCCGCGCTGCAAGGCGAGAGCGTCGCCGTAGCGAACCCGACCCAGCCAACGGGTGCGCAGCATCAGGCGACCTCGACAGCCCAGTCCCGCGTCTCAAGAATCTGGCGCAGCCGATCCAGGAAGGCCGCCGCGTAGGCCCCATCGAAAGCACGGTGATCCCACGCCAAGCCCAACAGGCCAATCGGGCGAATGGCGATGGACTCCGCCCCATGCTCATCAGTCACCACCCACGGCTTGCGCCGCACCCCGTCGGTGGACAAGATCGCCACCTGGGGCTGGTTGATGATGGGGAACTGCATCATGGTGCCGTACTGACCGGGGTTGGTCAGGGTGAAAGTGCCCCCGCTGATGTCGTCAGGACGCAGCTGGCGGGAACGGGCCCGGGTGGCCAGGTCGTGAATCTCCCTGGCGATGGCCCGCAGCCGTTTGCTATCGGCTTGACGAACCACCGGAGCGACCAGGCCCTCGAAGCCCAGATCGACCGCTACCCCAAGGTTCACGTCCCCGTGCACGATCATCTCGCCTTCGCCCACGGTGGCGTTCATGAGGGGAAACTCCGCAATGGCGTCGCTGGTGGCCCTGGAGATGAAGGGCAGGTAGGTGAGGCTGAAACCCTCGGCCGCCTTCCACTGGTCCCTCAGGGCCCGCCGTACCCGGTCCACCCCCTCGAAGTCGACCTCCATCACCGTGAGAGTGTGAGCCGAGGTGGCCTGGGACATCACCATGTGGTCGCCGGTGAGCTTGCGAATACGGTTCAGCGGCACCCGCTGGTCACCCCGGCCGCTGAGCCGAACCGGGCCCGCGGAGCCGGCCGAAGCAGCCGCAGACGGGACAGCCGCGGCGGCCTGGCCCGGCCCGGGGACGGACGGCCCGGGGCTGGAGGGGGCCGCAGGGGTGCGGTCCGCAACGACGCCTGCTGGGGCATCGAGCGCCGGTGTGTCGCTCGGGTCGACCGGGGCGGACCCTCCGGCCTCAATGGCGCGCTGCACATCGTTACGGGTGATACGCCCACCCAAGCCGCTGCCGGTTACCTGACCGAGATCGAGGTTGTGGTCATGGGCGAGGCGCCGCACGATGGGGGACAACAACCGTCCATCAGCCCCGAGACGGCCTGCACCCTCTGTACCTTCTGCGCCCCCTGTACCTTCTGCGCCCCCTGTAGCCCCGACGGGTTCTGGGGCCGCAAGCTCGGCCGGCTGCGGCTCGGACTGGACCGCCGCGGGCGCCTGGATCTCGACCGGCGCGACCGCGGGCTGGGCTGCGGCGGTGGGGGCCGCGGGAGCGGGGGCGCCGGCGACGGCGCCGATCACGGCCAAGACCGTACCCACGTCGACCGTTTCGCCCTCCTGCACCCGGATCTCGCTGAGCACGCCGGCCGTTGTGGAGGGCACCTCCGAGTCGACCTTGTCGGTGGACACCTCGTAGAGGATCTCATCCACGGTGACGGTGTCACCCACCTGCTTGAACCACTTGGTGATGGTTCCTTCTGTCACCGTCTCGCCCAGCTGGGGCATCATGATCTCGGCCATGGGGCTGCTTTCGTTGTCTGGAGGCGGAGGCCGCGGGAAGGGGTTGCGACGGCCGTCGCGTCAGTGCAGGGAACGACCGGTCAGGGACAACATCGACTCACCGAAGAGTTCACTGATGGTCGGATGCGGCTGCACGAAGTGAGCCACCTCCCCAACGGTGGCCTCCCAGTTGACGGCCAGGTAGCCCTGGCCCAACTGCTCCGTCGCCCAGGGCCCGACCATGTGTACCCCCAGCACGCGACCTCCGGTACCGTCGGCCTGCTTCTCGGCGATGACTTTGACCAGGCCTTCGACCTCGCCAATGATCATTGAGCGGCTGTTACCGGCGTGTCGGTGCTTAGAGGTGACCACCTCGAAGCCTTGCGCCAGGGCCTGCTCCTCGGAGAAGCCAGCGAAGGCCACCTCCGGGTGGCAGTAGATCGCCCAGGGAATCTTGTCGTAATCCACCGGGACGGGCGACTCACCGAGGATGTCCTTGATGACGTTCATGCCTTCGACGAAGGCGATGTGGGCCAATTGGGGCGTGGCGATCAGATCGCCCACCGCGTAGACCCCGGCCACGGAGGTACGACCCAACTCATCGACCTCAACGTAGCCCCGGCTATCCACCGTGACCCCGGAACCGTCTAAGGCGAGCTGATCAACGAAGGGACGCCGACCTACGGAGACCACGACCAGCTCCACCGACTCGTGCTCGTTCTCGCCGAACTGCACGGTGGTGCTGCGCTGATCATCCGAAGGGGTATGGCCGGTGACCGGCACACCGGTACGGATGGTGATCCCCCGCTTCTTGAAGCTGCGCACGACGACATCGGCCACGTCGCGGTCGCAGCCAGGCAAGATCTTGGGCATTGCTTCCAGAATGGTGACCTTGGTCCCCAGATCCGCCATCATCGAGGCGAACTCGCAGCCGATGGCCCCGCCTCCGATGACGATGGCAGACGCCGGTAACCGATCGATGGAGAGCACTTCGTCCGACGTGGTGATGAGCCGACCGTCGACCTCGAACCCTTCAATAGTGCGTGGCACCGAACCCGCCGCCAACACCACCTGCTCGGCCTGGAGCTGGGCGACGGATCCATCGGGTCCGGTGACGGAGACAAGGCGATCTGCGCCCAAGGTGGCCACCCCGTTATAGACGGTGACCTTGCGGCCTTTGAGCAGGGTGCCCAGACCGGCGCACAGCTGATCGACGATCTTCTGCTTGCGGGCCATGGTCACCGACCAGTCCAACGTGGGGGCAGAGGTGTTCACCCCGAACTCCGCAGCGTGGCGCACATGGCGATAGACCGAGGCGGTCTCCAGCAGCTCCTTGGCGGGAATGCAACCCACGTGCAAGCAGGTGCCACCCAACTTGCCCTTTTCCACCAAGGCGATGTCGAGCCCGGCCGAAGCCCCGTACAAGGCGGTGGCGTAGCCCCCGGGGCCGCCCCCAATGACAACGATTTGATGGTTGCTCACCTGCTCGGGCACCCAGATCACCTTCCGACTCGACGCGCCGGGTCATGCTACCGATGACGCGTCAGATGGCCGGGTCAGGTGGCCGGGCGCCCCCTCAGCGGGCCAGCAGCAGCTGCAAAGCGAAGGCGCCCAGAATGGCCAAGCCCAACAACAACGAGGTGAGCAACAACATGCGGGTGCTCATCGGGCCGCCAGCCGCTCATCCATCCACGCCACGATGGTGGCCAGGACCCGCTCCTGTTCCGGCTCGTTCAGCACCTCGTGGTAGAGCCCTGGCTCCTCAATGAAGGTGAGATCGGGCGAACCGAAGCGCGGCACCAGATTGCGACTCGACTCGATGGGCACCAGCTCGTCGGCCTGGCCGTGGATGAGCAGCACCGGCAGGGTCAACCCGGCCACCTCGGCGGGGAAGCGGGCGGCTCGGGCCAGCAACTGGACGCCCAACCCCGCGGTGATCTTGCCGTGGTGCACCAACGGGTCGGCACGGTAGGCCGCCACCACCGCTGGGTCGCGGCTGACCTTGCCCCCGTCCAGTCCCACCACACCGAGCTTGGGACACACCTTGGCCACCAGCTTGCCTACCGCCACCACCAGCGCTGAGACCCGCAGCGAAGGCTGCAAGGCGGGGCCGGTGAGCACCATCCCGGCGAAGCAGCCGGGATGGTCGATGGCGTGGGCGGTGGCGATGGCGCCTCCCATGGAGTGGCCCAGCAGAAAGGTCCGCAGGCCGGGATGGGCGGTGACCGCTGAAGCCCGGAAGGTCTCCAGATCCTCGACGAAGGTGTCGAAACGGTCCACGAAGACGCGGGTTCCGTCCGAACGGCCATGGCCGCAGTGATCCAACGCCCACACCGCGTACCCCGCCCGGGCCAGGTGCTGGCCCACGTGCTCGTAGCGGCCGCTGTGCTCACCAAGCCCATGAGCGAGTACCACCAGGGCCTTGGCCGGAGCCGGCACCCAGGTCCGATAGAAAAGTTGCCGAGCACCGCGACCGGTGAAGGACGAACTCGACGACGCCGTGCCATCCCCGTCAAGGGAACTCGGTTGACGTGGCTCGACCGGCGAGGCAGACATGTCAGGCTCCGGGGCGGCATAGGCGGCAGGGCGGCACCAGCATAGGAACGCCTCGGGCCCACCACCGTGCCCGACGGTTACCCCCCGTGACCCACTGGGCCACCCACGACCCCGGAGCCCACATGGCCGACCCCCAGACGAAGCTGCTAGTTGCCATCACCGGATCAAGTGGGTTGATCGGCTCGGCCCTGCGTCAACGCCTGGACCAGGGCGGTCACCGGGTGCTGCGTTTGGTCCGGGGCGAGGCAACGGGGCCCGAGGATCGCGTCTGGGACCCGGCCGCCGGTCGGCTCGACCCCGCCGCCCTCGAGGGAGTGGACGCGGTGGTCAACCTGGCCGGGGCCGGCATC
>JANPEN010000244.1:0-12154 GCA_031422955.1 Acidimicrobiia bacterium | reverse complement strand
ATGTACTCCTGGGTACCGGACAGAGAGTGGGAGATGTTTCGGTAAAAGCGGTTGGCCAGGATGGACTCGGTCTGCGTGGCGTCGACGGCATAGCGCCTCACCAGGGCATCGAAGGTGGCCTTGGTATCCAGCATGGCGGCGTGCAACTCGCCGCTCCACGGCCCTGGCACCAGGTGCACATCGTTGGCCAGGTTGGCGGCGTCGGCCATGCCCAGCGCATCGGCCAGTCGTTGGGCGGGGTCGATGGTGACGACCACCGCCCGCCGACCGCCGCGGGCCGCCTGCAGGGCCAGCGCCGCCGCCGTTGAGGTCTTACCCACCCCACCCGTACCGGCGCACACGATGACGGATCGCTGTGCCACCAGCTCGGCCAAGGCGGGGTTGGCGCCCGCGGGCCCGACCGCGGGCGGGGATTCGCCCGGGGATGGGGTGGCTGAGCGCCGAGTCGAATCGGCGGGCCGGCTCGTGGCCTGTGGGGTCAGCGCACGTAGCTCAGCCAGGATGTTTTCGGCCAGCTCGGCTAGGACGGCCGTGTTGATGGCGCTGGTTCGGGGCCCGGGTGGGGTCCGTTGTTGGTGAATCATCAGGCGGGGGAGGGCCAGCCGCTCGCCCAGCCGATCGAGCTGCACGGCCTGGGCTTCTTGGCGGCGCCGGCGATGGGCGGCCGCCGCCTCCAGGGCCCGGCGCCGCTCCGGTTCCAGGGTGATTCCGACCTGTTGGGCGCTGCGGCCGGCGTGGTGTGGCAGTTCCAGCCGGGGAAGCACCCCGTTGATCAGCAGGGGACCCAGCTGGAGGCCGACCTCTTCTTCCAGGCTGTAGGCGGTCTCGATCAACTCGTTGATGGGTGTCTCCTCGGCCGTGGTGACCAACAGCACCTGGCAACGGTGGCCGTCGGTCAACAGCTCCAGCACTTCGTGGGCTTGGCTGTTGATCGGTCCTGCGTCCACGGCATCAAGGAGCCCACGGGGGGCCCGCAGGAAGGTGATGGCGTGGCCGGAAGCGGGCGCGTCGACCAGGATCACGTCTGCTCGGCGGGCCCGTTCGAGCTGTTTGATCTTGCCCAGGAGCAGGATGTCTTTGAGTCCTGGCGCCCCCCGGGCGATCACCTCAACCACCCCGGTGTCGATCATGCGGCGCGCCAGAAGTCCCAGCCCGTGGTCGGTCAGGTACTCGATCAGGGCCTGATCGGCCCGAAGGGCCCGTCCGTGGAGGCGTTCGGCCAGGCGTGTCTCCTGATAACCGAGATGGTCCAGGCCGAACAGGGCGGGCAAGCCGCCCCGGCCTTCGATCTCGACCAACAGCACCTCTAGGCCGAGCGATGCGGCCGCCACACCCAGGGCCGCGGTCATGGTGGTCTTGCCCACGCCGCCCTTGCCGGCGACGATGTGCACGGCCGAGGAAGTGAAGAAGGCCACTGGGTCCATAGCGCAATCAATCCCTGTTGCATGCCGCCGCCGCTGTTCACCGCGGCCTGGCGCTGGTAGTGGATCGGGCGGAACTCGCCCGGGCTTGGCCGAGCCCCACCAGGCTGGGATGCTGGGTGCGTGCGACGACGCAGACTATCCATCCTGGGCGCGCTGGCTTTACTGTGCGGGCTGTTTCTCAGCGCGCTGAACCCGCTCGCTTACCCCGCCTTGGCCCAGTCCGAGGACGCCACGACTGTTCCCGGCGCCGAGCAAACCCCCACCCCTCCCGGCACCACCGCTCTGGTGGAGGTGGTGGAGGTCAGCGGCCTGCTCGATCCCGTGCTCGTGGACTTTGTGCGGGCCCGCATCGCGGACGCCAACCGGCGGGGCCTCATAGCCCTGGTCCTGCGGCTCAACAGCCCGGGATCGGTGTTGCCGGAGGCGGACTTTCAGGCGCTGGCTCGCGATATCCGCCAATCGGCTGTGCCGGTGGCCATCTGGGTCGGGCCCTCCAGCGCCCAGGCTCGGGGCCGGGCCGCTCAGCTGGTCGGTATCGCCAACCCGGGCGGGGTCGCCTCCGGCGCCAGGGTGGGCAAAGCCGGTGAGCAGGTGCTGGACCGCGACGACTACGGGGTCTTGTTCGGTGACGGCGCCAACCGGGTGCGCGACGCCTTCGTCCGCTATGAGGACGCGGGGACGGCCGGCCTGGTGGCGGCGGCCACGCTGGGCGATTTCATCATCAACCTCGAGGGGGTGGCCACCAAGTCGGTGGTGGTGGACGGGGTGACCCGGCGCGAGCCCGCCACCACCGTTCGCTTCGTGCAGCTCGGCATCAGCCGGGAGTTGCTGCACACCGTGGCCAGTCCCTCCGTTGCCTATCTGCTCTTTGTCATTGGTCTCGGTTTGATCGTGTTCGAGCTGTTCACCGCCGGTATCGGGCTGGCTGGGGTGGTGGCTGCGGTGTTCGTCATGTTGGGCAGTTACGGCCTTGCCGTGCTCCCCGCACGCTGGTGGGGGGTCGGCCTGTTGTTGTTGGCGTTCCCGGTTTTCGCCATCGACGTGCAAACCGGGGTGCCCCGAAGAGCCACCTTGGCCGGGGCGGTGCTGTTCGCGCTGGGCACCTTTACCCTGTTCGACGGGGTGGGTCTGTCCTGGGTCACGGTGGTCTCCGCGGCGGCGTTGCTGGCGGTGGTCTATCTGCGAGGGATGCCGGCCATGGTGCGGACCCGCTTCTCGGCGGTGGATCTCGGTCGGGACTGGTTGATAGGGGAGCAGGGGACGGTGACGACGGACCTCACCCCGGCCGGGACGGTGGCGGTCCGCGCCGCCCAGTGGCCAGCCAGGGCATCGGAGGGGCCACTTTCAGTGGGCGATCGGGTAACCGTGACTGGTGCTACCGGTCACATTCTCGATGTAGCGGCCATCACCGACTAGCTCGCTCGCAATCGCTAGCAACAGCTCGCGAAGGTTTTCTTGTGAGGATTCGAAAGCTCGGGGTAAGTTGCCCATCGAGCACCGGAAGGGGGAGTTTCGGTGCTCGACAAGGGGCTGCTTCAGTACGGGGGCACGGCGAGGCAAGGGGGATGGCGTGAGCGCACAACGGTACGAAGAGGAATGGCAGATCAAGGCTGCCTGCAGAGGTCCACAGAATGCGGTGGTGTTCTTTCCGCCGCAGCGATTCGAGCGCAAGCACGAAAAGATCGATCGTGAAACGCTGGCCAAGAGCATTTGCCGCAGCTGTGGGGTGCGGCGCGACTGCCTCGATTACGCACTCACCATCCGAGAGCCGCATGGGATCTGGGGCGGTTTGAACGAGAACGAGCGGCGCCAGATCTTGGCCCAACGCGAAGCGAGCTGACCACTCTCCCGGTCCAGCACGAGCTGGTCACGACGTCAGTCAGATGGCCGGTAATCGGGGTCCACCAATACGAACGTCGCCCCGCCGCCGGGTGATGCCTCGTCCATCGAGTAACGCAAGCAGCGGTAACGCATGTTTGCGGGAACAGCCGAGAGTGTCGCGTACCTCCGCCACCGTCACCCCCTCCGGCTGAGCCGCCAGCATCCCCGCCACCACCCGAGCAGCCAGCTCGATGGCACCGGCGGAGAAGTAGATGCCCTCGTGGGCCACCACCAGCCCCCGGCGCGCCAACTCCCGGAGTTCGGCCCTGTCCACCCCTTCCGGTCCGGGCGGAGCAAAGGGCTGGCCATCTAGGGCGGCCACGAACGGATGACCAGCAAGTGGGTCGACGGCCTCCGCAGCCCTAGCCCGGCCCGCGTCGACCTTGATGCCTTCAAGGGTGGCCAGCGCGGCCCGCTGGTGGTCGTTGAGGGATACCACGTCCAAACCGAGCGGCCCGGCTTGGCCGACCAAGGCGGAGACCTCGCCCCGGAGTGCCTCCAGCCGAACCGGATCCACCACCCAGCCGGCCAGGTTGGGCGGGCGGCGCTGGCCCGTAAGGCGCACCAGCTCCTCGACGTCGACGAAGCCGCGTTCGGCGATGACCCGATCAACGGAACGATCCGGCCGGGCTCGAGAGGCTGGCACGATGGGCGCCACGTCGAGCAACTCCCCTCCACCCACCGTCTCTTTGCGGCCCGACTCGCGCAGCACGAAATGATCGCCAGGTCGAAGCGGCAGGCGGAAGGGCAGGTGCAGGCGGACCAGGCCGCTTTCGCCAGGGGCCAGGGCCTGCTCGCCAAGGACCCGCAGCTTGACCGGCACTTCGCCCGAGCCCAGGTAGGCCACATACGCGCCGCGTCGGGAAACCTCGTGGTCCAGGCTGTGCAACACGGTGAGGGTGGCGTCGAGGGTGCGGCTGGCATGCCAGTGCCGGGGGTTGACCACGACGTCGCCGCGGCGCACCTCGGTGTGGGCCACTCCCACCAGATTGACCGCCAGTCGGGAACCGGGTGGGGCATCGCGGCGGGCCTGGTTGTGGCTCTGCAGGGCCCTGACCCGGACGGTGGCGCCTCGCGGCAGCAGGACCAACTCGTCCTCCACGTGCAGGCTGCCCCCGGTCAGGGTGCCGGTCACCACCGTGCCGGAGCCCTTGGCTGCGAAGGCCCGGTCGACCCACAGCCGCGGCCAGCCCAGATCCACTGCCGTCGGGGTGGTGGCCGCCAAGCGTTCGAGAGCGCCGTCGAGGGCTTCGAGACCGAACCCGGCAGGGACGTCGACCTCTATCACCTCGGCATCTTCCAAGAAGCTGCCTTCGAGGTGGTCGGTCAAATCGAGGCGGGCCAACTCGACCAGGTCGGTGTCGCACAGGCCGACCTTGGTCAAGGCCACCACCCCGTGACGCAGTCCGAGCAACTCCAAGATGCGTAAATGCTCCTCCGATTGGGGCTTCCAACCCTCGGTGGCGGCCACCACGAACAGGCAGGCATCGACCGCGCCCACCCCGGCCAGCATGTTCTTGATGAAGCGAACATGGCCGGGGACGTCCACGAAGGCCAGCACTCGACCCGATCGCAGGGTGGCAGCCCCGAACCCCAGGTCGATGGTCATGCCCCGCTGTTTTTCCTCCGCCCAGCGATCGGGGTCGACCCCGGTGAGAGCGCGGACCAGGGTGGACTTGCCGTGATCGACATGGCCGGCGGTAGCAACGACGTGCATCGACGCCGATTCTTCCCGACCGCAGCTCATTCTGCGACTCGCCCTGTGATTCGCCCTGTGATTCGCCCTGCCCGGCGTGGCTGTCAGGGGGCGAGTTGGGCCAGGGCTATAGCCACTCGGCCATCGTCGGCCGGAGCCACCGTGCGCAGGTCAACCAGGGTGCGGTCCGCATCCACCCTGGCGATGATGGGTACGGGGGCTTGACGCAACGCGGCTCGGTGGTCGCCCGCCACACTGACCCCGAAGGAGGCAATGGTGATACCCGGCAGGGTGCCCCCGCCGGGGACAGCGTCCATGCAGGTGGGCGTTCCCTGACCCAGCGCCTGGGCACGCGCGGTCAGCTCTTCGACGCTGGTGCTGGCCATGCGCCAGAACGGAATGTCCTGGCCTCGGCGTTGCAGGTAGCTCAGGGCCAGCCCTTGCAGGGCGGCGAGCACAAGGCTGCCGCAGCGCACGGCCCGGGCCAGAGGGTGTCGACCAATGGTGGCGACCAGGTCGGCTCGACCGGCGATGATGCCGGCCTGCGGTCCTCCCAGCAGCTTGTCACCTGAGAAGAGCACCAGGTCAGCGCCTTGGGCCAAGGTCTGGCGGGCGGCCGGTTCGTTCTGCAGCCAGGCCGGTGGGCCTCCGGCCAGCCATGGACAGGCGGCGTCGAGTAGCCCGGAGCCGATGTCGGCAACCACCGGCGGGCCCAACCCGACCAAGCCCGCCACCTCGACGGATTCGGTGAAGCCCACGATGCGGTAGTTGGACTGGTGGATCTTCAAGACCATGGCCACCCGATCGCCGCCGGTGGCCACGGCCCGCTCGAAGTCGGACCGGCGGGTGCGGTTGGTGGTGCCCACCTCGATCAGCTCGGTGCCGGAAGCCGCCATCACATCGGGGATGCGAAACCCCCCGCCGATCTCCACCAACTCCCCCCGGGAGGCCACCGCCGCTCGGCCCGGTCCACCGAGGGCGGCCAGGGTCAGCAGCACAGCCGCAGCGTTGTTGTTGACGACCAGGGCGGCCTCAGCGTTGCAGGCCCGGGCCAGGAGTGAACCGGCGTGGTCGCCCCGTCGGCCGCGATCTCCTTGGTCGAGGCGGAACTCCAGGTTGGAGTAGGTGGCGTCCTGGTGATGGGCGAAAGGGGCGCGGCCCAAGTTGGTGTGGAGCAGCACGCCGGTGGCATTGATGACGGGCTGGAGGAGCTGGCGGGCTCGCTCCCGGGCCAGCTCGGCTGCTCGGGCCAGGACGTCCGTTCGCTCGGCCGCTCGGCCCGTTTCGGCGATGGCCTGACGGGCGATGTCGACGAGTAGTGGGTCTGGCAGCTCAGAGGGACGCAGGCTGCGAGCCACCGCATCAACCGAGGGAGGAGTAGCCACGCCGGCAGGCTAGCTATCCCGTTCGACGGTGCAGTTGCGGACCGAATCGTTGTCGATTCGTTCCGAGTGGTCGGCGGGGGTCGTCTGGTCTGGGCGGCTTCGCTAGCCTCGGCCCATGTTCGGGCTGCTCGCCCTGTTGTTCGTGGTGGTGCCCATCGCCGAGCTGTACGTGATCGTGCAGGTCGCTCAAGGCTTGGGCATCGCTGCCACTCTTGCGTTGGTGATGCTCGTATCCGCCGCCGGCGCTTGGCTGTGCAAGCGCGAGGGCGTCGGCCTTTACCGCCGCATCCAGGCTGAGCTGACTGCCGGCCAGGTTCCCACCGCCACCCTGGTCGACGGGTTTTTGGTCTTGTTCGCCGGGGCCTTGTTACTCACCCCTGGCTTTCTGACCGATGTGCTCGGCTTGGCGCTGCTGTTACCACCGGTGCGGGTCGTGGTCCGCACGGTCTTACTACGCCGCTTCGTCCGGCGGGCCCGTCGAGCGGTGGCGGACAACCTGGCCGGTCGTTTCGGTCCCGGTTATGGTCCCGGGATTTTCGTCGG
This sequence comes from Acidimicrobiia bacterium, assembly GCA_031422955.1. Taxonomy (GTDB): domain Bacteria; phylum Actinomycetota; class Acidimicrobiia; order Acidimicrobiales; family CAIXPF01; genus CAIXPF01. The sequence goes on along the minus strand of JANPEN010000244.1, from coordinate 5,225 downwards.
TGATCCTCGTCGGGCGAGCCAGCCCACCGGGTCACCGATCATCGACGTGCAGGAGGCGGTGCACAAGCCGCACCGCGCACCACCGGAGGCCGGTCCACCTTCCAGCCAGGCCTGACGGGGCCGCAGCCCGAACAGGGCCTGGCCACCATTACCTCGTTGCGGGGGTCAGAACCTCGGCTGGGTCGCCGGTGTCGTCCGTCCTAGCCGGGACGGCTGGCTCGGCTGGATCGGCCGCGATCACCGGGAAGGCTGCCGCCATAGCGTCGAGCAACCGGGCCGAGCAGCCGCTGACATCGACAGGGGGTACGGCCTCGGTAACGATGACCTCGGCCAAGGCGGCGAAGGCACGGGCCATGGGGCCATCCCCCAAGGCCACTGGATTACCGCCGTCGCCGGCGGCGGCCACCGAGGCGTCGAGCGGGAGCGAAGCCAGCAACGCCACGCCGATGTCATCGGCAAGGGCTTGGCCTCCGCCCTGGCCAAAGAGCGCGTAGCTGGTGCCGTCGGGGGTTACGAAGGCGCTCATGTTCTCCACCACGCCGGCTACTCGCAGGTAGCTCTTGCGGGCCATGGTGGCGGCCCGGGCGGCAACCTTTTGGGCGGCCAGAGCGGGGGTGGTGATCACTAACAGCTCGGTGCGCGGCAGCATGCGGGCCAGGCCCATTTGCACGTCTCCCGTTCCCGGCGGGAGATCGATGAGCAGGTAGTCGAGCTGACCCCAGCGCACATCTTCCAAGAAATGCTGCACGGCTCGGTTCAGCATGAGCCCCCGCCACATCAAGGCATCGGTTTCGTCGTCGGTGAGGAGCCCCATGGATACCACCTCGAGCACACCACCGGGCCCGCCGTTGCGACCGGGCACGACCCGAAGGTTGGGCACCATTTTCTTCTCGCCAGGCACCGCCCCCAGCCGACCGTCCAGGCCGAGCATGCGCGGTACCGAAAAACCCCAGATGTCGGCGTCGAGCACCCCGATGCGCAGACCCCGCTGCGCCAGCGCCACGGCTAAATTGACCGTTACCGACGACTTGCCCACCCCACCCTTACCCGAGGCGATGCCGATGACGCGGGTGGTGGCGGGGATGGCGGTTTCTGGTGCGTTTTCGCGGGCGTTCCAGCGGGCCTTGCCCATGGCGGTGGTACGTTCCTGCGCGGTCATCTCGGTCCAGTGCAGCTTCACCGAGGTCACCCCCGGGGCGGTACCGACCCGGTGCTTGATGTCTTTTTGGATCTGGGCCCGCAGCGGGCAGCCGGCGGTAGTCAAGGCCACGGTGATGTCGACCCGGCCGTCGGGATCGACCACCGCGGCGCGGATCATGCCCAGTTCGACCACGTCGGCCCCCAGCTCCGGATCGATGACCCCCCGCAAGAGGCCAAGCACGAGTTCCGTGGTCGCCGGCGGTCCCGCCATCGTCGAAGAGTCGGATCTCGCCGCGTTGGCCGGCTGGGCCGGGTCATGGGGGATGGTCACGGGTTCGATTGTAACGGCAACCGCCGTGTAAATGCGTTGCGTCGATGTAGTCTGAGCGCTGTGCCAGCTGCGCGTGGGCCACAGCTTGAATTGTTCAAGGCACTTGGAGACAACACGCGCTACGCCATCTATTTGGAGCTGGTCCGTTCCCCTCGCCCGTTGGCCACCGCCGAGATCGCCGCCACCTTGGGATTGCACATCAACACCGTGCGTCCGCAACTGGAGAAGATGCGAGAGGCCGGCCTGCTGGAGCTGGAGATCGATGCCAGAGGGGGCGTCGGACGCCCGCAGCATCGCTACGGTCTGGTGGCCGAGGCGCCATCGCTGGGTCTCGAGCCGGCCGTGTTTCCCCTGGCCACCCGCATGTTATTGCGCATGACCTCCGCCGCCGGCCTGGGCGCCGAGGAAGCCGTCGAAGCCGGTCGGGACCAGGGCCTGGCCGATGGTCGAGCCGAGGTCGATGGGGCCGCCGCCTTGGTCGCCATCGAGCGCCGCCTGGCTGAGTTGGGGTTCGATCCCACCTCCGTGCCCATCGAAGATGGGGTGACCGTGGCCTTCGGGCACTGCCCCTTCCGCGATCTGGCCGAGGCCAACCCCGAGGTTGTCTGCGGTTTGCACCGGGGCCTGGTGGAGGGGCTGGTCGAGGTGTCCCGCACTGGGTCCGCCTGTCGGTTCCGTACACTGATCGACCGCGACCCATGCCAGGTGGACCTCCTCATCGGGGGAATGTCCTAACCGAGCACACCGTTCTAGAATGAGTCCCGGCACAGCCGGGTTCGCTGCCCGTCACCGGGTACCAGGAGGCACACCGTGATCACCCTTACCGACACTGCGACCAAGAAGGTCAAGGAACTCATCGATGCCGAGGGCGTCGAAGAAATGGCCCTACGGGTAGCCGTGCGTCCCGGTGGCTGTTCGGGGTTCAGCTACGAGATGTTCTTCGACACCGATTTTGCCGAGGACGATCTGGATGAGCGTTTCGGAGATGTCCGGGTGGTGGTGGATGCCGCCTCCGCGCAGCTCCTCACCGGCGCCACCCTTGACTACAAGGACGGCCTGAACCAGGCCGGCTTCTCCATCAACAACCCCAACGCCACCCGCACCTGCGGTTGCGGTTCGAGCTTCAGCTGAGCCCCGCCGCCGGCCGCGGTCGATGCCGGTAGCGCTCCAGGTCAACGGATCCCCCGTTCAGGGCAACGACGAGACCTCGTCGCTGCTGGCCTTTCTGCGTGACGAGCTGGGGATCTGCTCCGTCAAAGATGGCTGCTCGCCCCAGGGCCAGTGCGGCTGTTGCACGGTGCTGGTCGATGGTGAGCCGCGGGTTGCCTGCGTGACACCGTTGCGGCGTATGGCCGGCCGCCACATCACCACCATCGAGGGCTTGCCCGCGGAAACCTCAACTCGCTGGTCAGAGGCTTTCGCCGCCACCGGCGCCAGCCAGTGCGGTTTCTGCAGCCCCGGGATCATCCTGCGCTTGGTGGCTGAGGCAGCCAAGGCCGCTCCCCAACCCACCCAAGCGCTGTTGGCTCATCTGTGCCGATGCACGGGCTGGCTGCCCATTTTGGAGGCCTTCGAGCAGGTCGCCGAGGTGGCAGTGGCGGTGGCCGCGCCGGTGAGCCCCCGAACTAGGCGTGACCTGCTTGGTGCTCGGCGTCGGGCCGAGCTCGAAGGCCATGTCAACCAGCAGATCGGCGCCGAAGTCGCCCTCGGTCAGGGTCCCTTCGCCGATGACGAGGCCCCTACCGACGCTCTGGTGGCGGTGCCCGATGGGGAGGGCGGCTGGGTCGTCGGCGAGAATCTGGCCGAGGCCCGACGCCTGGCTGGCAAGGTCCAAGGACGGCGCAACACCCGCACTCCCGCGCCGCCGGTGCCGCTGCCGGCGGGGTCCTGGGACCGGGTCTTGCAGACCAGCTGGGTCGAACCCGCCTACCTGGAGACCGACGCATCGTGGTGTGTTCCCGGTGGCGAGGCGGCCAGCCCGGCCGGGAACGGTGGGTCTTTCGGTGCCAAGACCAATTCCCCGGTGGCGGCGGCCGCCCGGATGCTGGCGGATCGCCACGGTCGGGCGGTTCGGGTGCTCTACTCCAGGGAGGACAGCGTCCGATTTGGTCCGAAACGGGCGCCGTTGGCCGCAGGAATCGACAGGGCTCGGGGTCGGGTGGTGATTCACGTGGCCCGCACCGCGGGCATCGCCGAACGCTTGCTGGCCGGCCTTGGCCATGGGGGCGATCCCCTGGTCAGCGACTTCGACGTGGAGATCCACGAGCTCGACGTGGCTGGCCCGCCCACCTCGCTGGCGCCTCGGGGAGCTGGGTGGGCAGAAGGGGTGGTCCTGCGGGCTGGGCTCTTGGGCGCCACCGAAGCGGTGACGCAACCGGGCGGCGGCCGGGCCCGGGTGGGTTTGGTTGAAGGCGCGTTTCAGGTCGACGTGGACGCCGGTGACCCGCTCGACGCGGTCGTCTTGCGCTCCTACTGCGTCGGCGCGGTGCACATGGGGGCATCGTGGGTGAGCTCGGAGATGCTCGGGGTGGATACCGACGGGACGGTCCTCGATCTCACGGTTCGTAGTTTCGGCGTGCTGCGGGCCTGCGACATGGCCCCCGTTGATCTGCGGGTCTGGCCGAACGGGGACGTGGGGAACATCGATTCAGCGTCGACGCTGCCGTTGCCGCCGAACGATCCCCTGGCGGTTTCCGACGCGGTGTTCGCCGCCACTGCGGCTGCCGTTTGGGCCGCTCAGGGCTGGCCAGGGGTGTGGCCGACCCGCGTCGGTCTACGCTGAGGAGATTGGGCGGTGCCGCCTTGACGGTCCCCGTGCGCTAGAACGGGATCCTTATGTGGGGCGCGATACTGATGGCACTGATCCTGGTAGTGGCCATGCCGGTGTCGATCATCATGACCGGCGGTTTCATCGCCGCTGTGGTCGGCTTTCTGCTCAAAGAGGACGCCGAGCGCCGGGGGGCCGACACGGTCTGGAAGGACCTGAACACCTGAGCCGCGGTGGCCGACCGTTCAGCCCGACCGTTCAGCCGGACCAGCGGGACTGCCCGAAGCGGTAGCCCACCGAGCGCACCGTCTGAATGAGGTTGGCGTGTTCCTCGCCCAGCTTGGCCCGCAGCCGACGCACGTGCACGTCCACCGTGCGAGCCCCGCCGTAGTACTCGTAGCCCCACACCCGGTTCAGTAAGGCCTCCCGGGTGAAGACCTTGCCAGGGTGCTGGCCCAGGAACTTCAAAAGTTCGTATTCCATGTAGGTGAGATCGAGCGGGCGTTTGGCGATTACCGCCTGGTATGTCTCCAAGTTCAGCACCAAATCGCCGTATTCGACCAGTTCAGGGCGGGTGCCACGACCCAACCGCCAGTACTGGTGCTTCAGACGAATCTCGATCTCTCGATGGTTGAGCGGCGATACCACGAAGTCGTCGAACAGGTCTCGATTCGGCTCCAGGCTGCTGAGCTGCTCGGAGCGCAGCACCATGATCAGCGGTTCCAGTGGGTAGTCCCGTTTCCGCAGGGTGACGGCCAGCTTGTAGGCGTCCTCGGGCGAGCGGTCGGCCATGATGATGGCTCCGCCCCAACCGTCCTCTGGTTCCTTACGCTCGGCGTCGATGTCGTCGGTAACCCCCACGTAGGCGTAACCCGCCCTGTCCAAGGCCTGGGAGAGGTCAGCGGCAACCGGGAAGGGATAGACCAGCAGTGGTTCCACGACGGCTCACCAGCTCGGTAGGTAGCGCTTGAGCTCGTAAGGGGTGAC
>JANPEN010000243.1:0-3419 GCA_031422955.1 Acidimicrobiia bacterium | reverse complement strand
GTCATATCCACCGTGCCTCCACGACGGTGGGTGAGCTGCTCGACGCGTGGTTGGCGCAGGCCTCCCGGGACTTCTCACCGAAGACGGTGCTGGAAACCACCGGGTTCATCGAGCGGACCATCCGACCGGCGCTGGGTTCGGTACCGTTGGCCAAGCTGCGCCCCGCCGAGATCGATCGCTTCTACGTTCGACTGCAGGCTCCGGGTGGTGGCAAGCGTGGGGCCGGATTGGCGCCGGCCACCATCAGGCGCATCCATGGCATCCTGCGCCGGGCCCTCGAACAGGCGGTGCGGTGGGGCTGGTTGGCCACCAATCCAGCGGCGCGGTGCTCCCCGCCGCGGGTTCCCGCCGCCCGCCTCGAGCTGCCCGCACCGGCGGATGTGGCTGGGCTGTTCGCCTTGGCGCAGCAACGGGATCCGGAACTGGCCCTGTTCGTGCTGCTCGCCGCGGCCACCGGCGCCCGCCGTTCGGAGCTGCTGGCGCTCCGCTGGACTGATCTCGACCTCGACGTGGCCACGCTCACGATCGGACGGGGTGTGGTCCTGGGTCCTGATGGCCTGGTGGAGAAGGACACCAAGACCCACAGCGTCCGTCGCATCGCTTCGATCCCACCACCATTGCGCATCTCCGAGCATTTGCGCAGGTCAGCGTCTTGGGAACGTGTGCAACGTTGGCACGGTGGCGCTTCACCATCGCCGACTGTTGCACACGTTTGGCGTCGCGTTGAGAGTGGGCGTCGAGCGCCACGCTGGTTGAGCAGACGTCTTCGGTGCGCTCGGAAGGACTCATCCCCCAAGCTTCTGACCCGTAGGAGCCGGCCTCAGCCGTCCTGCATGCCGCCGCCGTCCAGCGCGGAGCGAGCCGTTGAGCGCATACGGCGCAGCAGCCGGCCCTCAATCGCCACCACATATGGGTGCGCCCCGCCGTTGGCGGCGGCCGCAGCCTGCCACGCGGCGAGTCGCTGCTGCGCCGTGGGCGGATCGGCCAACTCGGCGCAGTCGAGGTGATTGCCCTCGAGGTCGACGGTGATCGTGTCACCGTCCTCGACGAGCGCGATCGGGCCGGCGAGGTAGGCCTCGGGCGATATGTGCCCGATCACGAGCCCCACTGACCCGCCGGAAAAGCGCCCGTCGGTCATCAGCGCCACGGTGATGTCGCGCTGGCGACACAGCGCAGTGATGCGAGATGTCGGGTCGAGCATCTCGGGCATCCCGGGCGCGCCGCGCGGGCCCACATAGCGGATCACGATCATGTCGCCGTCGGAGATCACTTCCGGCCGATCAGCCAGGGTGTCGATCAGGCTCTGCTCGCTGTCGAACACCCGCGCCCGGCCGATGAAACGCCCGTCCACGATGCCTCGCTCGACGCCGGCCAGCTTGAGGATCGCGCCCCCATCGGGCGCCAAGTTTCCGTGCAGCAGCCGCAGCCCGCCGGTGGCCTTGAAGGGCGTCGCCAGCGGGTGCACCACCTCGCCGTCGGGCGCGGGGGGCGCCAGGCGGGCGACCTGCTCCGCGAGTGTCTCCCCGGTGCAGGTGCGGGTGCTGCCGTCGAGCCAGCCGCCGCGCAGCAGTTCGGCGACGATCACCTGCAGGCCCCCGACGTTTTCCACGTCGACCATCGAGTACGCGCCGAACGGCCGCATGTTTACCAGCACGGGCAACCGGCTGGAGAGGTCGTTGAACTCCTCTTGGCTCATGACCTGGCCCCAAAAGTCGAGGCCCGCGGAGCGCGCCAGTTCGACGGCGTGCAGCGCCACGTTGGTCGAGCCGCCCATCGCCATCGTGACGGTCACGGCGTTGCGCAGGGCGGCGGGGGTCACGATGTCGCGCGGCCGGAGGCCGATGTTGCGCATCGTGACCAGGCAGTCGACGAGCTCGGCGGGGAACTGCTCGAGGCGGCGCGGGTCCTCGGAGGCAGGCGCCACCATGTGGAGGGGCTCCATGCCGAGAACCGCGATGAACGTCTGCATGGTGTTGTAGGTGAACATGCCGCCACAGCTGCCCTGGCCGGGGCAGGCGTGCAGCGCCGTGCGGGTGCGGGTCTCGTCGTCGGCGCTGGCCACCTGGAACGCGGCCACGATGTCGAGGCGTTCGTTGGTCACTGGGTCCACGCCGGGGTGAATCGACCCGTCGGAGAGCAGCACCGCGGGCACGTTGAAGTCGAGAATCGCGGCGAGCGTGCCGACCGGCGGCTTGTCGCAAGCCACCACGGCGATCACGCCGGCCATGTCGCTGGCTCGCAGGTGGAGCTCGGTGGCATCGTTGACCGTCTCGCGCCCGATCAGCGAGTAGCGCATCTGGGCGGTGCCGTTGAGCTGGCCGTCGGATACTGCGAGCGTAAACCCGGGCGCGATCAGCCGGATGGGCAACCCATCCCGGGCAACCCGGGCCGACAGGGCCTGGTGCACCGCGTCGACCTTGCTGCGCACGCCCAGGTAGCACTGGCTGTCGCCGAGGTTGCCGAGCACGCCCCACACTGGCTCGTGGATGAGCGTGGGATCCTCCCCGAGCCAGCGGGCAGTGCCCACCCGCTGGACGTCGCGGCCTGGGTTGCCGGACACGAACACGTGCGTCTCTCTGGGTTGTCCTTCGGCCACGTCTACTCCCCTGACGGTCGGGCTCGGCGGGAAGCCGGCAGCCTCGGGAACTCTGCCCGGCGATTCTTATCGACCGACGCGCGCCCGCACTTACCTGTAGCCGCCGGGCGGCGGCTGCAGCGAACGGACCACCATTGGGCGCCGTCGCCCAGGCGGTTGCGGCGCTCACGGTGACTGTAGCCGCCCCGGAACGTTCGAGCTCGTCGAGGAAGTCGGCCAACAGGCGGGTGTGATCGGTTGCGCCGCTCGGCGAGCCGCGGCCTGGTCGGGAGTGGTCTGTGAGCAGGGCGTGCAACACAGCCCGCTCGGCGCGCAAAACGCCCTTGGCGAGCTGACCGAGCGCGCCCAAACGCCTAGGTCAAGTCGAACGTCGGAGTATTTGGCACCGATGGGCTATGGGGCCGTGTCGGCCGAGTCAGCCAGTTGGTTGCGTGCGTAGTCGACGAGCTGGTCGCGGTCGAGCGCGCCGCCTTGTGCCATCCACGAGCTCGTAGGGGAGCGACTTGGAAGTCTCGATCTTGATCTTGGTGGCCTGCGTCATCCGGCGGCGGCTTCTCGGCATGCCCGAAGGTAGCCCGCGTAAGGTCCGCAGCCACTGCCAGGCGCCGTTGGCGGTCATGACAGCAACGTCCAACTTGCCGTCCTCAGGAGTGGGGTGCTCGAAGGCGGCGACGCCACCGCCGATCGATCCCACGTTGGCTACGAGCACACAGCTCGCCTGGTCCTCGAACCAGGTTTGGCCATCGCCCAGCCGGACCGCGAGGTGGATCCGATTGCGATGTATGGCATGAGCCGCCGCGGAAGATCGAGAACGCAGCCCGCC
>JANPEN010000242.1:0-2099 GCA_031422955.1 Acidimicrobiia bacterium | reverse complement strand
CGGCGTTTCCCGTTGCGGCGCGGGTAGACGAGCTGGCCCACCATTTCTGGGAGGCCCGTGAAGCGGGCCACCACGCCGCCGCCCACCGCTACAGCGTGGCCGCAGCCGAGCGCGCCGTGGAGCTGTTGTCCCATCGCGATGCGGCCCACCATTTCGCCCGCGCCGTGGATCTCGCCCCTCCTGCGGAGCGATCGGCGCTGCTGTTGGCACAGGGTCTGGCCCAACACCACGGGGGTGACATGCTTGATGGTATGGAAACGTTGGCCCGGGCGGCGGACGCAGCCCAGGTCCATGGCCAGCTGTCCATCCAAGCCGAGGCGGCCTTGTCCTTCGAGGACGCCAGCTGGCAACCGGGCGTGCGTGCGGCGGACGCCGTGGCGATCCTGCAACGGGCCCTGGCGGCGGACGACGGCTCCGACCCGGTGCGGGCCATCAAGCTCAAGGCCTCGCTCGGCCGTGCGCTGGCCTATGCCGGCCGGACCGATGGCGCCACGTTGCGCGATGAAGCGGTGGCGCAGGCCCGAGCCCTGGGCGACAGCCGCGTCCTCGGCTTCACGCTCGTGCGCCGCGCCTACCACCGGCAGATGTTCGACGACACCGATGAGTTGGCGCGGATCGTCAACGAACTCGAGCCGATCGCACGGTTGCAAGGTGACGATGAGCTGTCGGTGAACGCCAGCAACGCTCGGATGGTCCTGCTCACCCGGACCGGCCAATTCGACCTTCTGCGCGCCGAGACGAAACGGTTCGAGCTGTTGACGGCGCCGCTGGCCCAACCGTTCTGGAGCGCCGCACCGAACTTCTACTGGGTCGGGCTGGCGTTCGCCGCAGGTGATCTGGCCGAGACGGAGCGGTTGTCCGAGATCGTGTCGAGGTTCGGCTCCTCGGTCCGAGCCGGAGACTTCTCCGCCGTCGAAGGGGTTCGCACCTTTCAGCTGCGCCAGGCCCAGGGTCGGGTGCACGAGATCGAACCGGCGCTGCGGATGCTGCTGCGGCTGCGCCCGGTGGAAAGCCTGTGGCAGCCGGGCCTGGCCGCCACGTTCGCCGCGCTCGGATGGTTGTCGGAGACGCGTACCTTGCTGGATGGTTTCGATCCTGCCCGCTTGGCCGACGACACGGTTCGGGAACTCGCCCTGTGTTTCTTGGTCGAGGCCGTGGACGCCGTTGGCGGTCACCCTCGAGCGGTGCAGCTGTATGACCTGCTGCTGGCTGGCTCGGGCTTGTCGGTCTTTTTCGGTCACGGCCTGTTGTCCAGCGGTCCGGTCGACCGCCATCTCGGTCTGGTGGCCGCGGCCATGGGTCGACCGGGCGAGGCGGAACAGTATTTCGCCGCCGCGCTGCATCTGGCTCGGCGCATGCCGGCCCCGCTCTACATCGCCCAAACGTTGCACGATTGGGGCCGTTGGCTCAGCCGCTGGGGTCGCCTGGCTGACGCGGCACCCCTGCTGGCCGAGGCCCGCCAACTCGCGGACCGTTATCAGCTCGGCGGGCTGCAACAACGACTGGGGGAGACTACCCGTGATCGCTGACGGGCCGGCGTCTCACCTGCGCTCCGCTGGCCAACCGCGGCCGTTACCAGCGGGCCGCGCCCGCTGCTCGCCGTGCTCGACGCTCTGCAGTGGGCGGCGGGGTCCTCGGTGCAGTTGCTTCATCGTGCGCGCACTGCCCGAGGCCCGGCTGGCCTTCCTGCTCACCGTGCGCGACACCGCAGATGGTGGAACACCGGCTGGTGTGCTGCAGGGCGAGTTGGCGACGCGGGCGGGCTCATGGGTGATCCACTAGTAGGACCGTGGATCCGTGGGTCCAACCAAGCGTCGCGGTGTTCGACGTCACCATGGAGTCAGGTGATCTCCCCTTTCGACTGGAGATGAGCTACTGCCAGGCGCTGCTGCCCATACCGGTCGGTAGGTTCGAGGTGGGCAGGGAAGCAGACCCTGCCGCGTTTCGTCATAGCGCGTTCCGCATATCCGAGGCCTCGTGGAGGACCGCGAGGTCGGGTGGCGAGCCAGTCCCCAGTATCTGAGCGGCGGTGGGCGCCTGGGCTGGATCACCGAGCAGGTCTTCCGCGTCGCCTCAGCCTTGAAGGAGGGCGCAGCCGG
>JANPEN010000241.1:0-7269 GCA_031422955.1 Acidimicrobiia bacterium | reverse complement strand
GCTGCGTTGCGGCGCCTGGCCGAGTTGGGCGAAATCGAACCCGATCCCGGCCCCGAGGTGTTCCGGCGGGCTCTGGCCAACGAGCTCGACCAAGCGGGCAGCCGCACCGCCCGTTTCGGCCACGGGGTGCTCTACGGTCCGTTGGCCAGCGCGGTGGGGCTCGACCTCGACGCCGTGTTCGTGCTGGGCTGCGTGGAGGGGCTCTGCCCTACCGCCCAGCGGCCCGACTCCCTGCTTTCCGACGCGGCCCGGGCCGAAGCCGGCGGGCAGCTGGAGCTGCGGGAGAACCGCCGTCACGACCAGCACCGCTACCTGCTCGCCGCCTTGGCCGCTGCCCCCGTCGGTCGGCGCACCCTGGTCCTGTCGCGGGGCGAGCTGCGGGGCAGCCGGCGCACCCTGCCCTCTCGCTGGCTGCTCGATAGCGCCAGCGCCCGAGCGGGCGTCACCGTGCACGCCACCGACTTCGAGCTACTGGAGGCTCCGGTGGTGGAGGTGGTGGCCTCCTTCGCGGCAGGGGTGGTAGGGGCCAGCGTCCACGTCGATGTCCATCAGCGCGACCTCGCCGTCCTCGCCGCCACCCGGGAGCCCGGCCAACCTACCGAGCAGCACCCCCTGTCCGAGTTGGTGGGGGCAGGGTTCGCCCTGCAGGCGGCCCGCCGTTCGGCGCAGTTCACCAGGTGGGACGGCAACCTGGCTGGGGAGGTCATTGCCCCCACCGACAGCCACCTGCTGTCGTCGTCACGGCTGGAGGCATGGGCGGCCTGCGGGTTCCGGTATTTCTTGGCTCATCTGCTCCGGTTGAGCGAACGAGACGATCCCGAACGGGTGCTGGCCATCAACGCCCTCGATCGGGGCTCGGGGCTCCATACGGTGTTGGAGCGGTTCCTGACCGAGGTTCTGGCCGGTGGGGGATTGGCTCCCGATCAGGCATGGAGCGCGGCGCAACGGGCCCGGCTGGCGGCCATCGCCGCTGAGGTGTTCGGGGACTACGAGGAGCGGGGTCGAACCGGTCGGCTCATCCGCTGGCGTCTCGAACGGGCCCGGTTGCTGGACACGCTGGAGCACTTTCTCGACGTCGACAACGTGTATCGGGCTCAGTACCAGGCTCGCCCCGAGCGAGTCGAGTTTCCCTTCGGCACCGGGGCCGCTCCACCCGTCCGCATCGCCATACCTGGCGGTAGGGTACTGTCCTTTCAGGGCTGGGTCGACCGGGTGGATCGCGCCCATGACGGCACGTTGCTGGTGTCGGACTACAAGAGCGGCAAAGCGGACCGTTACAAGGCGGTGGCTACCGGCGATCCCGTGCAGGGGGGCAAGACCCTCCAGCTGGGGTTGTACGCCGAAGCTGCGCAGCAACTTCTGGGCTCCGAGCAGGCCGAGACCCACTACTGGATGCTCAGCCCCGGGGGCGATCACCTTCGACAGGGCTATCCGTGGACGGCGGAGCGTCGGGCTCGGTTCGTGGAGGTGGTGGCGACGATCGTGGAGGGCATTGAAGGCGGGTCGTTCCCGGCCTGGCCGGGTCCGTGGAACAGCTTCTTCAACACCAACGACACCTGCCGCCACTGCGAGTTCGATCGGCTGTGTCCCCACGATCGCGACGAGATGGCCGAGGCCAAGGTGGCCGCCCCCCAGCTCCGAGTTCGGGCTGCGTTGGCCGGTGTTTCGGCGGACCATCCAGCCGACCAGGCCCCAGAGAACGATTCGGAGGACGTGTCATGACCGGCCTTTCTGGGATGTCTGTCCCCGCCGATCAAGCCGATCGTGATCTGATCAGCCGGGACGGGCTGGACCGGACGCTCTTCGTGGAAGCCGGTGCCGGTACCGGTAAGACAACCCAATTGGTGCAACGAATCACCAGCCTGGTGTTGACCGAAGGGGTCGGCCTGGCCGAGATCGCCGCCATCACCTTCACCGAGGCGGCGGCCACGGAGTTGCAGGCCCGCATCCGGGCCCAGTTCGAGCGGGGCGCCAGCGGGTCTGGCGACAGCCTCGAGCGGGAACGTTGTCTCGCCGCCCTGGCCGACATGGACCGAGCCGCCATCGGCACGGTGCACGGCTTCGCCAGTCGGGTGCTGGGCGAGTTCGCGGTGGCCGCTGGGCTGCCCCCGCAGGTGCGGGTGCTCGATGAGGTGTCCTCCCAGCTCGCCGCCGAGCAACGTTGGCAGCGCTTCGTGGACGGCCTGTACGAGGACCCCGACCACGAAGAGCTGTTGGTGCGATCCGCGGTGCTGGACATTGATCTGGAACCGCGCTTCCCGGGCTCCTCCTCGCTGCGCGATGTCGCCGCCCAACTCAACCAGAACTGGGACCTGCTGGCCGGCCTCCTGGCCCAGCCAGCCCTGCCGCCGTTGTCCCCGGTCGACTTCGGGGCCTTCGACGCGGCGGTTGCGGCCCTGGCCGCCTACATGGTCCACTGCACGCGGGAAACGGACAAGCTGCGGCTCGAGGTACTCGACCGGGTGCTCCCGGCCACCAGGGCGGCGCTCGATTTAGCGCCGGATCGTAAGCTGGCTGTGCTCGTTTCGCACCCGTGGCGCTTCCTGGTCAACAAAAAGATCGGAGCGAAGGGAAACTGGCCCGATGTCGACCAAGCTCGAGCCGTGGCCGCCGCGGTCGGTGAGGCTCATGAGCAACTGGTGCACCGCGCCACCGACGAGGTGCTGCGCCACCTGCTCGTGCTTGTGGCCCGCTCGGTGCTGCAGGGCGCCGAAGCCCGCCGCGACAACGGCGGGTTGGAGTTCCACGATCTGCTGGTGTTGGCCCGCAGCCTGCTCCGCACCAACGACGAAGCCCGATTCACCCTCCATCGGCGCTATCGCTATCTGCTCCTCGACGAGTTCCAGGACACCGACCCCATCCAGATAGACCTGGCCGTGCTGGTCGCCACCACCGTGCAACGTCCGGCCGCCACCCACTGGGCGGAGCTGGCGGTAGAACCGGGCCGGCTGTTCTTCGTGGGGGACCCCAAACAGTCCATCTACCGGTTCCGCCGGGCCGACATCGCCCTGTTCCTCCAAGCCCGCCAGCACTACGGGAAGGCCGCGGTAGGAGGCGGCTCGGCCCGCCTTTCCAGCAATTTCCGTTCGGTGGAGCCGATCGTGGGCTGGATCAACGCCCTGTTCGGATCGGCCATGGCCCACGAAGTGCCAGGAGCCCAGCCGGCCTATGAGCCCTTGCACGCCCACCGTCAAGCCGACTCCGGGGCGGATCATCGCCCGCTGCTGCTGGGCGGCGCCCATGAAACAGGCTGCACCGCCGCCGAGGTACGCCGACGCGAAGCCGCCGACGTGGCCGGGGTCCTCTCCGACATCGCCCAACGTCCCCAGGCTTGGCCGGTTTTCGACCGGCGGGTGGAAGCGTGGCGTCCCGCTCGTCTCGACGATGTGACCATTCTGTTACCCACCCGCACATCACTGCCCTTTCTGCGGGAGGCCCTCGACGGGGCTCAGGTGCCCTATCAACTGGCCACCGGCACCCTGGTCTATGACACCCAAGAAGTGTCCGATGTGCTCGCCGTGCTGCGGGCGGTGGCGGACCCCGGCGACAAGATCAGCCTGGTGGCGGCCCTGCGTTCTGCCCTCTATGCCTGTTCCGATGTCGATCTTTTTCGTTACTACGAGGCGGGTGGGCGCTGGGACCTGCGCCGAGACGCGCCGGCCGGCCTGGCTGTGGACCATCCGGTGGTGGCCGCCCTCGATCATCTGCGGGCGCTGTGGTCCCAGCGGTGGTGGCTCGGCCCCTCGGCCATGGTCGATCAGGTCCTCCGCGATCGTCACGCGTTCCTGTTGGCCTACGCCACCCCTCGGCCAGCCGATGTCTGGCGTCGCCTCCGTTTCCTAGCCGAGCAGTCCCGGGCCTTCGAAGAGGCTGGCGGGGGAGACCTCCGAGCTTTCCTCGATTGGGCCGCCTTGCAGGGGGCGGACGGGGCCAGGGTTCATGAGCCGCTCCTGGCCGAGACCGATGAAACGGCCGTGCGCATCATGACCATTCACGGGGCCAAAGGCCTGGAGTTCCCCATCACCATACTTAGTGGTATGTCAACCCGGGATCAGCAACCTCGGGTCGGGGTGAGCGTGCTCTGGCACGACGGCACCGCCGAGCTCAAGCTGAGGAGCGCCCAAGCCACGCTCTACCACCAACCCCGGGCCGACCTCGAGCTCGTCATGGACGGCCACGAGAAGCTGCGTCTGTTGTACGTGGCCGCCACCCGGGCCCGTGATCATCTCGTGGTGTCCTGTCATCACCTGCCCAAACATTCGAGCTATGCCGCCAGGGTGTGGGAGTTCGCCGCCGCCGCGGCCGACGCCCCGTCCCGCCGCCTCCCCGACCAGGCAGACCCGACCGACACCACCCAGGCACAGCCCCTACATACCGGCGAGTCTGCGACCGCGGAGTCCGGGGCGGTTTCGGTTGCGCCAACCCCGGATGTCGTTCCGGAAACGCGGGTCGCCTCGGGCCCCACGCCAGCTGCGTGCGCCATCGCTCGCACCGAGCGCGAGGGTTGGCTGGCGGCACGCCAGGCGTTGCTCGCACCGCACCGAGCACCGCGAACTATCGCCGCCACCGCGGTGGCGGGCACCGACCTCGGTGACGATCTGGCCGCCTTGGACGCCGGCGGTGAGGAAAGCAGCTCGGCGGGCGGCGGTTACGGGTTTGGTCCTTCCGGCGGCTCGACGGTGGCGGGGGGCGGCTGGCCCCGCCAGCCCGAAGCCATCCGCAGGGGCAGGGTCGGTGCGGCGGTGGGCCGAGCCGTGCACGCCACCTTGCAGCTGCTCGATCTGAGCCATCCGCTGGCGGTGGAGGAATTGGTGCGCCAACAATGCGGG
This sequence comes from Acidimicrobiia bacterium, assembly GCA_031422955.1. Classification (GTDB taxonomy): domain Bacteria; phylum Actinomycetota; class Acidimicrobiia; order Acidimicrobiales; family CAIXPF01; genus CAIXPF01. Next base: position 2,440 of record JANPEN010000241.1, on the reverse strand, counting down.
GTCGAGGCCATCTCCGATCGCGCCGCCACGGTGGGCCAGTTGGTGTGGTCGGCCCTACGCTCAGAAGCGGTTGGGCTGGCGGTGAACCATCGCCACCACAAGGAGCTTTATGTGGCCGCCCCCATCGGCGAGCGGTTGCTCGAGGGCTATGTGGATTTGTTGGTGGAGACACCGGCCGGGCTGATCATCGTGGACTACAAGACCGACACCGCCAACACCGACGCCGAGATCGAGGCCAAGCTGGTCGCCTACTCGCGGCAGGCCGCCGCCTACGCGGTGGCCTTGGAAGCAGTCACCGCCCAGCCGGTGCTGGCCTGCCGCTTCGTGTTCTGTCGGGTCGGTCCGGCCATCGAGCGCGCCGTGCACGACCTGCCCGGAGCCATGGCCAACGTGCGGGCCGCCCTGTCCGACCCCGCGCTCGGCACCGGTGGCTAAGGTCCGGCCCGTGACCCGTCCCAGCCAGCTCAGCGCCCAGCAGGCTCGCCGCCTTATCGGCACCAAGCAGCTTTCCCCGGTGGAGCTGCTCGATTCCTGTTTGGAGCAGATCGCCGCGGTCAATCCCACCGTCAACGCCATGGTCACCGTGGCCGAGGAACGGGCCCGACTCGAAGCGCGCCGGGCTGCGGATCAGGTAATGGCGGGCGGCCCGCTCGGGGGGTTGCACGGCTTGCCGGTGGCTATCAAGGACATCCAGTTGACCGAGGGGGTGCGCACCACCTTCGGCAGCGCCGATTACGCCGAGTTTGTGCCCCGCAAGGACGCCGGCATCGTGGCCAGGATCCGTCGGGCCGGGGGCATTGTGCTGGGCAAGACCAACATCCCCGAATACTCCATTGGGGCCAACACGGTGAATCGCCTGTTCGGCGCCACCGGCAACCCCTTCAATCCCACCCTGACCTGCGGGGGCTCCTCGGGCGGCTCGGCGGTGGCCTTGGCCTGTGAGATGGCTCCCTTGGCCACCGGTTCCGACCACGGCGGCAGCTTGCGGATCCCCGCCTGCTATAGCGGGGTGGTCGGGCATCGTTCGAGCCCGGGCGTGGTGGCGTTCGAGGAACGGACCCTGACCCAGACCTTCTACAGCGTGCAGGGTCCGATGGCCCGCACCGTTGCCGACGCCGCCCTGCTGCAGTCCGTCATCGCCGGAAGAGGGCCGGAGACCCGCCGTGATCCCATGGCCTTCCCCCTCGACGCCGAGCGTTTCGCCCGCCTGCAAGAGGTGGACCTGGCCGGCCTGCGGGTCGGGTTCAGCGCCGATCTGGGAGGGGTCCTGGTTTCGCAGTCCATACGGCGCACCTTCGCCGAGCGGGTGACGCGCATCGCCCCTCACCTCGCCCGCTGCGAGGAGGCGCCGGTGAACCTCACCCGCGCCCCGGAGGTGGACTGGGCCTTGCGGCAGGACGTTTTCGTGGCCCAGTACAGCCGGGCCGCCCCGAACTGGGACGAGGGCTTCAATCCCAACATCCGCCAGACCTACGACGCCGCCCTGGCTACCGACATGGCCGACATCGCCAACGCCCGCCGGCTACAGGTCGATCTGTACCAGCACTTCGCCGCCCTCTTCGAAGATTTCGACTTGGTGTTGTGCCCGGGGGTGAGCATCTCGCCTTTTCCCTGGAGCCAGCTCAATCCCACCGTCATTGACGGCCGGCCGGTCGATAACTACATGGCCTGGCTGAACCTGACCGCGGCTATCACCATCGTCGGCCACCCCGTCACCGCTTTGCCCTGTGGGCTCGACGAGGCCGGCCTGCCCTTTGGAATCCAAGTCATCGGGCCCATGTACGGCGACCACGAGGTGCTCAGCGCCGCCCACGCCCTGGAACAACTCTTCGCCGCCGACCCCGTGTTGGCGCGCCCTCGCCCGGATCTGCACGCCCTACGCTCTTAGCCCGCGTCTAGTAGATCTGGTCTGGTCTGATCAGCGCTTTCCTGGGATTATCACCAACGCTTCCCAGCGCTCGAAAGCACTGTAGGTGGCCACCAGGGGGAAACGGAGGCCGGTTCTGCGCGCAACGTGTACGCGCAGTGCGAAGGCGAAATACGAACACGCAGGTCAGGGTGGTACCGCCTCATCGTTGCGCCCACCAAAGTGGCACGTTGCGCGCAGAACCGCGGCCGCCACCCCGAATGGGACCACCCTGCGTGAACTCCTGCCGTGTTATCAGGGCGGCGTCGACCACCGGACCCCCGGCCGGGCCCTGAGTTGGGCCGAATGGGACCCTGGCCCCGGTTAGGCCCAATTCCCTGAAGTTAGGGCTCGAACCGGCGGATCATCGGCGCTGTGAAGTCCACTTCGCCGCTCCGAATTACGTTGATGAAACTCTAACTTAATGGCATTGGGCTTTGCCCCTAGGCGTTGTCCAGGGCGGTGCGTTCGATGAAGGTGCGGCTGGGGTAGGCCCGAGCGTCGAGAATGGCCTGGCGGGTGACACGTAGCGGG